>JAFNXQ010000133.1 GCA_017383445.1 Alistipes sp. | reverse complement strand
TGGTATGGTTCGTGAGATACACGCAGGGCGTTATCCCTTCAATAATTTCTTGTATTAGAATGAACATAACCTAAAAATACCACAACACTATGATTCACATTCTGAATAAGGAGAATACCATTCTCAACAAGTTTATCGCACAGATTCGCGATAAGAGAGTACAGGGCGACTCTATGCGTTTCCGCCGTAATCTGGAACGCATTGGTGAGATTATGAGCTACGAAATCTCAAAGACGCTTAACTATAAGACGGAGATTGTTCCTACACCGCTGGGCGAGGCTGCTGTTGAGATGATTGGAGATGATATCGTGGTGGCGACCATTCTGCGTGCCGGTTTGCCTCTGCATCAGGGTTTCCTGAATTACTTTGACGATGCCAACAACGCCTTCGTGTCGGCTTACCGCAAAAGTAGCAAGGGTGGCAAGTTCACAATCAAGGTGGAGTATATCTCGTCGTGCAATCTGGAGGGCAAGACCTTGCTTCTAGTCGATCCTATGTTGGCTACGGGAGCATCACTCGTGATGGTCTATGAGGCTTTGGTTGAGAAGTGTGGTCAGCCGAAGCATACTCACGTTGCATCGGTTATCGCCTCGGAGCAGGGCGTGGACTATGCTGTGAAACATATGCCTGCCAAGACAACTACGCTGTGGGTTTGTGCAGTAGATGCCGAACTTACATCGCGTTCTTACATCGTTCCGGGTATCGGCGATGCCGGCGATTTGGCCTTTGGCGAGAAGTTGTAAGAAGAGTAACTTCATAAAAGAGCCTATCTAATGAGTAAAATCGTTAGATAGGCTTTCTTGTGTCAAAAATTGTCGCAATATAGCTCTATTTTTGCCGAAAACCTTAAAAGTCAGAGTTATGTTGTTTGGTATTTTATGTTTTATCGGAATCTTTGCCGATGTGTTGAGTATGATTTTGGGACACGACCGCCGATAACGCACACCTACGGTAAGCGGAATTCGTCGTTGATGGACTTTTTCAGGCGTGAGATACGGTTATAGACGACCGACTTCTCTTTGCCAAGCAGTACGGCGATGGTGGTAGCCGAAAGGCCGGCTGTAAGGTAGGCGTATAGACGAAAATCCTTCTTCTTCAGCGAGGGGTGTGCTGTGCGGAAACGACGCATAATGTCGTTATGCTGGCTGTTGAGAAGGGCCTCGAACTCGGCGTGAGCATCGGCGTCATTTCGCAACTCGTTGATAATCTCCTCGACCTCGGCTATAATCTTCTGTTGCAGGCGGTCGCTACCCTCGTAGATGTAGTATTGATAACATAGTCGCGTGAGAATGGCGTAGTTGCTACCCGCACGGAATAACTCCTTTTCGGGCGAGGGGGTTGTGTAGTCTTCGATGCTGGTTGTGCTGTTCTGGGGAGTTGAGAGTAGCTTGAAATCTTTTATCAGGCCGATGATGTCGTCGGCCGAGAATTCGCGATAGAGGCCTGTGCGTTGGTTGCCCCACAATTTGAAATTGACGAAACGAAGGCGTGCGAAGGTGTATCGTCGCAATAAATCGATGAAATTTTTAGCATCCATACTCTTTTGTTTTTAGTGATTTTGTTTGATACAAAAGTAGTGTAAAACTTATGGAACAGCGGTATTTTGCATCGGTTTTAATCTATCAAAAAGGGCTGTGTTTAATTCGCTAATAGCTTGTAATCAGCGGGTTGTGGAAATGCCACGGCAAATCTTCTATCAAGCGGCCCAAAGGGTCTATCATCCCTTCACTTTTACCGTTTTGGTTGCGGGGTTGAACTCCACTACACCATTGGTAAAAAGCCTCTCGATATGGCCGCTGCGAATCATCTCGTCGGTGGGGAGAATATGTACCTGCGGCGGCGAGATAAGTGCTACGGCATCGCACAATTCGAGAGCAATATCCAGCTCATGAGTCGAGAAGAGTATGCATTTCTTTTCGTCGTGAGCCAGACGGCTGAGCAACGAGCATAGCTCATAGCGGTTGGGCATATCCAGAAAAGCTGTCGGCTCATCAAGCAGAATAATGGGCGTTTGCTGTGCTAAGGCTCGGGCAATCATTATTCGCTGACACTCGCCGTCCGACATTTGGTCCATTGTCTTGTCGGCGTAGTCACTCATGCCCACCGAGGCAAGAGCCTCATTTACAATATCTTCGTCCTGTGCCTGCATACGTCCTATCCAGTTGGTGTAGGGTGCTCGGCCAAGACCTACCACATCGCGACAGCGAAGGTTTGCTATGCGTACCTTATCGGTTGTAACAAAGGCGATAGTTGTCGCCAGGTCGGCAGCCGACAGCGAACGCAAATCTCTGCCACACAACTCAATCGACCCCCCAAAGTAGTCGCCTATGCCGGCTATGGCACGCAGCAGCGTACTCTTTCCCGTGCCGTTGCGACCTACAAGGGCCGTCAAAGCTCCCGCAGCAACCTCGCCCGTGAGGTTGTCGATAAGCGTGCGGTCGCCATATCCAAGTGAAAGATTAGTGAAACGTATCATAGCCTATACAATATTCTTGTTTCTCACAACCACCCATATAACAATAGGTATGCCCAGCAGTGCTGTTATGGTATTTACGGGGAGGGTCAGAAGTTTCGATACTATATCGCAAATCAGGAGTGCTACTGCACCCAGCAGAGCCGTTGCCGGCATCAATATGCGGTGGTCGGCGTTGTGAAACATCGTGCGTGCGAGGTGGGGAATAGCCAGGCCGATAAAGCCGATAGGACCGCAGAAGGCTGTTACAGTACCTGCCAAAAGTGTGGTCGAGAGTAGAATCAACATTCGCGTACGGCCGATATTAAGACCCATCGTGCGAGCATAAGGCTCTCCCAGAAGCAGCAGGTTGAGTGGCTTTATCACTGCCACAGCAATAGTCAGACCTGCTACCACCGCCGGCACTATGAGCAGCAGCTGCGTGGTGCTTACATCGCCCAGCGAGCCCATAGTCCACACAACAAAACTCTTCAACGCCTCCTCGTGACTCATATATTGCAGCACCTGAACAATGGCACTCACAGCCGAGCCGACCATCATTCCGAGAATCAGTATGACCATAATATCCTTTATGCGGCGGCTGACGGCTGCAACCATTGCCAGCACCGCAGCAGCACCTATCCACGCAGCACCTGCCACGCCAAAAGACGAAAGCAACGACGAGCCGCCCAACCCCAAAAGAGGTGCTCCGAGAATAAACAATGCCACGCCGAGACTGGCTCCCGAACTCACGCCCAAGACATAGGGGCCGGCCAGCGGGTTGCGGAACAGCGTCTGCATCTGCAAGCCACTCACCGAGAGGGCTGCACCTGCCAGGATAGCCATCAGAGCCTTTGTGAGGCGTATGTCGATGATGATTTTCGTGGTTATGGGGTCGCACTCTCCTCCCGTTATCACCGCCCATATATCACGCAGGGTTATATCTACCGAGCCGACACACATATCGGCGGCAAAGAGAACCACGACGCATAATGCGAGCAGAGTGAAGAGTATAGTTGAGTTTTTTCTCATCAGTTCAGTCGTGTATAATAATATAAAGTATGCTCCTGAGCTATAATCTCGGGATGAAAAATCATCGCAAGGTCTTTGAGGATGATGTCGGGACGCACTACGCCAGATTCCCAGAAGTCGGAACCTACGGGGGCTGTACTGCGGGCTGTATTGTTATAAACCTTTTTATCTTCTACAACCTTCACTTTTGCGAAACGGGGATTTTGGCTCGTCAGTTCCTGCAAGGTGTGACAGCTGCCCACGTTGAGCCAAAAATCGGCACTCTCGGCGTAGAGCAGAGCCTGCTCAATATCTATCGGCTTCGAGGTGTTGCCCTTGCCCTCGGTGGTGTAGCAGCAGCCACCCGCATCGCTGATTATGCGGGCCATATAGTTGTTCTCCGATGGCAATACCCACGCATCGCGGTAGGGCGTGTTTATCATCACTCGCGGACGTGTTGTCGTGGCGGTATGCTCGGCTATGCGTTGAGAGGTAGAGATATAGCTGGTAGCGATAGAGTTGAAATGCTCCTCGCCAATCTCTCGCCTGCCTGTAATCTCGGCCACGGCAACCATCTATTCGGCCTTGCCGAGAGGCGATGGCTCAACATACTCGCCGATGTAGATATATGGTATTCCCAGCTCCCGCAACTTGCGTTCGATGCTGTTCTCTGCCGACACGCCATAGAGCATCACAAGGTCGGCATTAAGCGAAAGCAACAGTTCGTAGTTCATATTGTTGTCGTAGCCTATGTCGCCAATCTTTGTACGGTTTGCGACGATATGCTCATTCATAATAAAGTCGATGCCCGACACGCCGACAACCCTCTCCACTTCGCCTATGGCATCAAGCATTGCGATATGGCTCGACGAGAGGCACACAATCCTCTCGGCGGGGGCTGTGATGCGTTGCAAGGTGGGGTGCTGTCCGATGTCGAAACGTTTTTTGCTGTCGATGAGCAGCATCTGCTCCACACCCTCGGCCCCTTGCCACGGATTTTTTACAACGATAAGCGTAGCATCGCCTTCGGCCGTAGAGAGAATCTCAAACCCTGCGGCGTATTGAGGCTGATAACATAACTCGCTGAATGCCTCCGTATTGAAGGCTACACCTCGTTCGCCACACCCTGCCAGGCAGAGTGCTACAAGCATAAAAATATGTCGAAAAAGGCGGTGCATAAATCTTCTCTCCTCAATATAAGCGGTTTATTCACTGCCAAAGGTACGAAAAAATAGAGAAAAATTTTGTTTTCAGGAATTTATTGTTACCTTTGCACCGCTAAAAAGCACATAAACACTTAATTAAATTTTTATTATGAACAATTACGAAACCGTTTTCATTGTCACTCCCGTCCTTTCAGACGCACAGGTGAAGGAGGTTGCTGACAAATTCCAGGGCATCATTACCGAG
>JAFNXQ010000132.1 GCA_017383445.1 Alistipes sp. | reverse complement strand
GTCTTGTATGCAAGCCTACAGCCCTTCCTGCAACAAAATTTTCTCGTTCTACTCGAAATCTTTGTTAAGCATTCTCACAAAAGCAGGTTGCGAGGATAATAATATATTTTCGCCTTCGGCTATTTTGGGCATCCTCGCTACGGCTTCGCCGTTCGAATCCTGTTATCCCGACAAAGATTAAAAGAGAACTGAAAAGTTCTCTTTTTTTGTTGTAGTAAGGTCTTGTATGAAAGCCCTTCCCTGCCAATGTTCTCTTTTTCTGCGAATATCAAACAAAAAAAGTCGGGACTGAACCCCGACTTTTATATATTTTTGTAGAAACACCTAACTGTGGCTTACTCCCAGCCCATCAGCGACATCAGTTGCTTGGCCAGCTCGGTATTATCCATCACGCCGTTGATGCTCTCGGCACCCGTTCCATAGAGATAGACCGGCACCATAGTTCCCGAATGGCCCTTCGTGCCATAGCGGTAGTTGATACCACTGTCCGCCTTCTTGAAGTCGGGCGACTGGCTCGGTATAGACATACCTCCCGTCTCGTGGTCGGCACACACAACAACAAGCGTTCCGGGGTGTGCATCGGCATAGTCCATAGCCGCAGCCACGCAAGCCTCAAAATCGTGCATCTCGGCAAGGACACCCTCCGAGTCGTTATCGTGAGAACGATAGTCAATCTTCGAGCCCTCGACCATCAGCAGGAAGCCCGGCTTATCCTCGGCAGCAACATTGTTGGTCAGCACCTCCAACGCCTTATTCGTGGCCTGCAACAGATAGTCACCACGGCCCTCTCGCAGTTTGAGCATATTATCCTCGGCAAACAAACCCAGCACCTTGCCCTGACTCACCGCAGCCATCTCCTCCTGCTTATGCAGCACCTGATAGCCCAGAGCCGACAACTCCTCGACATAGTTCTTGCCCTGCTTGGCGTAGTACTCATCAACAAACACTCGACCACCACCCAAAGCGACATCCACACCACTCTTCACAAAGCAACCGGTGATGATATCCATCGAGTCGCGATGTGGCGATGTTGCATAGAACGAAGCGGGTGTAGCGTGCTGCAGATAGCAGGTATAAGCCAAGCCGGTAGCATAACCACAACGACGAGCCTTCAACATCATAGACTCCACAGCCACACTATCGGGTGTCATTCCAACCATACGGTTGCGAGTCTTATAGCCCGTAGCGAGAGCCGTACCCGCAGCTGCCGAGTCGGTCACGCGGTTATTGGCCGAGTGGGTAGTTATCAAGGCTACATTCTCGGCACGGTCGAAAGCCGTGGGGGCGTAATTCTCCTCAACCTTGAGCATTGAGACGTGTGCGAGGCCCATACCGTCACCAATCATATAGATTACGTTCTTAACCTCCTCCTTCGGCTCTGCACAGTAGTCATTGCTGCAACAAGCCGTGCAAGCGACCATTGCCGCAAAAAATAACATCAGCTTTTTCATAGTGTTTTTATATCTTTTACGCACCAAAGTTACCATTTTTTTTTGTACTTTTACCAACAGTAAACAAATTATATTTTACTTATGGATGTAAAAATTGCCGCCGACTGGAAACTTCTGCTGCAAGAGGAGTTTGACAAGCCCTACTTCGAAGAGCTTACCCGATTCGTCAGAGAGGAGTACGCTAACGGTACGATATATCCCGCAGGCAAGAATATTTTCAGGGCCTTCGACAAGTGTCCCGTAGATAAACTGAAAGTTGTCATCATCGGTCAGGACCCCTATCACGGTCCGGGACAGGCCAACGGCTTGTGTTTCTCGGTGAATGACGGAGTGGCTTTTCCTCCCTCGTTGCAGAATATCTTCAAGGAGATTTCAAGTGACATAGGCACACCCACCCCGCAGAGTGGCAACCTCGACCGCTGGGCCGAGCAGGGAGTGCTACTACTGAACGCCGTTCTCACGGTCAGGGCACATCAGGCAGCATCGCACGCCGGCAAGGGCTGGGAGCAGTTCACCGATGCCGTGGTTCGCATCATAAACCAGCGTAAGGAGGGGCTTGTGTATATGCTCTGGGGAAGTTACGCCCAACGCAAGGGTCAGATTGCCGACCCCGCACGCAACCTGATATTGAAGAGTGTGCATCCCTCGCCGCTGTCGGTATATCGCGGCTTCTTCGGGTGCAAACACTTCTCGCAGGCGAATGAATATCTTGTAAGCAGAGGCCAGGAGCCTATAATATGGTAAGGCGATGAACATAAGAGAGATTTTCAGCGAGGCGGATGTGGCCCGTCTGGCAAAGACGGCCCGCAAGGTGTGGCGTGAGGCCAACACATCTTTCTGCTCGGAAGAGCAGGTGGAGTATATGATTAGGAGGTATCAGAGCTTCGAGGCTATAACGGGTCAGTTGATGCTCGGCTATCGTTATTTCATCTTCGAGCAGGACGGCGATATACTCGCCTACTTCGGCGTGCAACAGCAGGGCGAGAGGCTCTTTTTGAGCAAGTTTTATGTTGTGAGGGAATACCGCGGGCAGGGACTCTTCTCGGTGGGGCTGGATGTGATGCGTGATATATGCCGCGAAGGGAGTATGTCAGCCATATATCTGACGGTCAATCGCAATAATCATCACGCCTGCGAGGTCTATCGCCACAAGGGTTTTGAGGTCATCGCCGAGGAGGACAACGACATAGGCTGTGGCTTTGAGATGAACGACTATATAATGCAATTGGAGGTGGAATAATCCACCTCCAATTTTGTATTACGGCATCATTGCCCTACTCCTGCTTGTTCAACTCCTCACGCCACGAATGGTCGTGGATAACGGGCGGAGCAAGCGGCTCCGGCTGCTCTATACTATCCTTTTGATTCTTTGGTTCAGCCTCGGCCTTCTTGTTGCGACACGAAGCACAACCGCCGGCAAGCAATGCGATAAAGAGCATCACGGCAGCCGACACAAGCATATTTTTCTTACTTACTGATTTCATCTCTCCACGATTTATTATGAATGATTGGTGACTGGTGGGCAATATTCTCCACATAACGGAAGCCATCGCCGCTACGGGTGCGAGTCTTTCGGCTCTCGCCAATATTTTGGGCATCGTACTTCACGAACTCCTCATAGTCGTACTCCCATTCGGGGCCATAGGCGATTCTGTGAATACGATAATATATAGCCTCGCGCGAAGGAGCATTGAATCCATAGCCTTTATAGCTATCTTTCATCATACTGTTTTCTGACGGACGATACGCCCCTTCTGCACAATATGCAGCACCTTCAAAGATGCCGATATCATCTGACGCATAACGTGAATCTGACAGGAAATGACTCCACTTAATCTTCTCAGGGTCATCGGTTACATCGACATTCTTAAACCAGCCAACCGGTTTATATATGTTTTCATAAGTATCCTTACCTTCCTCCGTCATCACATCATCAGTAACATATTCATCATCAAGCTTTGCAAAACCGTGGCTACCCTCGTGTGTTATGGTATTTCTGAAATCCAACAATGCACTGTATGCAATAGTAAAACCTGCTCCGGATTCGTCTGGTTTCATTGCTTCCTGATTGTAAAAATGGCAGGTGCCGTGACGAGTTTCCGAATTTGCAACGACAATAGCCATCACATCGTCCATCTCCTCATCAAAACCAAATTTTTCATATATATATCTGATAATCTTCTCGTTA
The DNA here is from genome assembly GCA_017383445.1 of Alistipes sp. Taxonomy (GTDB): domain Bacteria; phylum Bacteroidota; class Bacteroidia; order Bacteroidales; family Rikenellaceae; genus Alistipes. Next base: position 5,439 of record JAFNXQ010000132.1, on the reverse strand, counting down.
TCGCCACCAATACTTGTATTGCCTGATTCATAATAAGTTCGCAAAGCAGTCTCGTGCCCCTCGGCTACAGTCTCATCTTTCGATACGAAAGTTATCACGTGGCAGGTAAAATAATCGCGGAATGACTTATATGGCTCAAACGAGAAAAATGACTCCATAGCTGTACGCATAAAATTGTCGTAAGTGCCATCGGCAATCAATCTATCGGTAAAGCCATCACCCATAAAGACAAGATTGATAGCTTTAGCACCACTAACATTGGCATTTTGCATAACATAAGTCTCACCATCGCGTGAAAAATCGGTGGAACTATAAGCGGGGTCCATTATATCTTCAATAGTGGCAACCAGATTTTCCTGCTCTATTTTTATGCTTTTCATCGCATTTCCAGCATAGATTGAAATCTTCGCCTGGCGATCATCGTAGCTATAGGGACAATTAGGAGCAATTTTAAGAGTAAGTTCCGCATTACCTGCACTACCCTCCATAGGCTCAACAGTCAACCAATCGGGTGTAACATAACTACCATCGGAAGATACTTCGTCACTGGTAATCTTAATCCTCCAATCAGCCGTACTCTCAAACTTGATGTTAGTAGTTGCAGAATAGCCCGCGAAAGATGTTTGATGATCTTCGAGCAAAATCTTATCATATACAACAGGAGGTTTATTCTCTGTCGGATTGGTTGGGCCGTCATCCCCGCAAGATGTCAGGGCAAAAGCCGCAAAGCAAATTAAGAACAGTTTTTTCATAGTGCTTATATTTTGTGGTTAGTTAATTTTCATATTACTAAAAGGTCATCTTCACACCAAGCATTGCACGGGGTGTTGTGTAGTAGTAACCCAGCCACTCGTATATGTTGCTGCCCGTCAGATTACGACCCTCGGCATAGACCGATATACGGTTGTTTATACGATACTCTACATTGAGATTAAGCGACACCGTATTACGGGTCGTAACGCATGAGAAATGAGGCCCTGCCGCATCCTCTCCCGACACATCATTAGCACCCTCATCCAGCATCGTGACGCCATTCATCAGCGGCATAGTCAGCCACTTCACGCCACCGGCATATTCAAGATTGAAGCCCGCCTTTACACGGCGTGTCACCACGCGTATATCGAGTGCCGTCGTAAAGTTGGGACGATTGGCATAGAGCTTATCGTAGTTCTCCCACGCATAGACCTTCGCCGACAACTCGGCTTCCAGCCATGCTGCGGGGCGAATCTTCACACTTCCGTCCAGACGCAGACTATGCTGGTATGCCGTTACAAATGAGTAGTCGCCAAAAAGCGAGCACCAATAGACATGGTCATCGGCAAACGACAGCTCGGCCGACAGATTGTACGAGAAGAGTCCTCGTGCGAGGTTTCCGCCAACACCTATGCGGCCATTATACTTCACCTCGTTAGGCAAAGCCGACAGCGGGGGCGACACAGCAGACTCCGCCACAAAGAATGGATTTTCATACATCAACGACGAGAAGTCGTGACGAATCAGCTCGCCATCTACCTCAACATAAGGCACAAAGCGTTCCGTCGCACTCTTCCACGTAACGTGAAGATATGGCAGGATATGATGTGGTGAGTCGGTTGAGGCCTTGACCTTGTCGTAGTAGTAGTCGGCACCGATAATCATATTCGTACGCGGACGACTGAAACCATAACGCAAGCCAACCATCATGCTGTTGTTACGATAAGCCGAAATCTCCTTGCCACCGAATATGCCGTTATACCCCACCTGCATAAGGAACAGATGTCGGCCACCAAGCAACTTGCCTATCGTTGCGTCAATCTCGACATTCGACTGCGAGAATATGGGTTTCTGCTCGTCGCGGCGTACCTTATGGCGGAAGAATCCTCCACCGACCTCGATGTTGAAATTCCAGCGGCTCATATCGACAAACTCATCACCGAAACGCACCTTGCCGTTAAACTTACCATAGGCTATTCTCTCGCCCGTAGTCGGATAGCGGTGGCGGAGCTGACTATCGCCATAGAGGTCGGCCTCCAAAGTATGGCGGCCCACAAACCAGCCGGCACGGCCACCCACACGATTTGACATCTCGTCGGTATGTCTCTTGACCTTTTCGCCAAGTTGATTGTTGCGGTTACGATAGTCGCCCAAGTGGTTGGCATAGACCATAGCGTAGCCCTTGTCCTTGTTGTAGGTCGAGAGATAGAGATCGGCCTCGCTTGTCAAAGGCACTCCCACCGCCGCTTTCACATAGAGAGGACGATGAGGATTATAGTCCCAGTAGGCGATTGTTGCAGGGCGGAAATTCTTCGTCATAAGCGACGTTGCGTAGGTGCGAGGCGTAACCGAATATTCAATCTCCGGCTGCATCTTCACCGTATCGGTCATATCGGGAATGATAGCGAGTTTCTGGGCCTGACTCACCGTAGGAGCATGGTCTTTCGACACCTCCACCTGCTTCAACACCTGTGCTGCACTCGGCTGAACAGCGTAAAACAGAGCCAGCAGCGTTGTAATATATAAGATTCTCTTCATAGCCTAATTCATTTTTTCGATTCGAGATTTAGCCTCCTCCACGATGCCGTCATCGGCAGGCGAGTAGCCATCCACCACACTCTGATATGTTGCACGAGCCTGGAACGCATCATTACGGCCCATATAGATATCACCCAGGAGAATAAAGGCCTTGGCGAGCCAATAGTTCTGCGGTGTCTTGCTGTCCGAGAACTCATAGACCATATTCTCGGCCTTTTGCAGATTGCCGGCCTGATACTCCGCTTCAATGAGGCGATAGCGAGCCTCCGCACCCTCGGCACTCTTGGTCTCGGAGCTTAACACTCTGTAAATATCCAGAGCCTCTGCACTGCGACCCTCACCCTGCAATATCGAAGCCTTCGCATAGCGAGCCTTACGGCGTGCCACATCGGTAATCTCGGTCATTTTTTCCACATCGTCAGCCATAGCCACGATATCGACCGAAGAGCCATATTTAAGCGTTGAGGCTACGTAGCCCGATGCAGAGTTCTTCTTTGTTGAGGCGTTTGTCGTTTCGTCATAGAGCTGACGATAGGCCTTGGCTGCCTGCTCCCATTTCTCATTGTTATAGCATATTGACGAGAGCTTGTCAAGCACTCTCTCCGAATATTGGGTATGACCCTTTGAGGCCAGTTCCGAGAGGCTCTCGACAGCCTCTAACTCCTTACCGTCGCGGATATAGCAGTCACTCAAAAAGAAGAGTGCATCGTTGCGATAGTAGCCGTTAGGGTAGTTTGCAAGGTAACTCTTCAAGCTGGCAGCAGCCTCCACAACCTTGTTGTCGAGGTAGAGTTTCTGTGCTGCGGCATACGACAGCGAGTCACGCGTCATTGTGCTTACATTGCTCTCCAAGCCATATTTGTCGGCATAATTGAAGTAGGCATCGGCATCGCCCTGTGCGATATAAATCTCGCGTATGCTCTGCAAAGCACTCTTCGACTGCGATGACTGGGGTGCACTCTGCACCACAAGGTCGTAATATTTGAATGCCTTATCCCTCTGTCCGAGATTCATATAAGCCAGACCCAGATCCGACAAAGCCTGCAACTTAAAGGACGACGAGGGGTAATTACGCACAAACTCCTCCAGGGTCTTTACACCCTTGTCGTACTGCTCATCAACGATGTAGCTACGACCAAGCTCATAGGTTGCCGCATCGACATAATCGCCCTTATCGTCACGCACGATACTCGACAAGACCGCAATCTTGTCGTTGGTCTTGCCCTGATAACCAAGCACCAACGCACGCTGATAGGCTGCATAGTATCTTTCCGAAGTACCCAACGCCGCTGATTTGTTATAGCTCTGTACCGCCGCATCAAACTCTCGCATAGCGTAATGAACATCACCTCGGCGATTGAGGGCATCGGCTGCATAGGAGTCCTTTTGGGTGTATAACGACAGGAATTTATCAAACGCATCGGCCGCCGCCGCATAGTCGTTATCGTTGAAGTGACAATATCCGATATTGTATTGAGCCATAGCATACTCCTTGCCTGTGCGTGGGGCACGAGCCATAAAGTTACCATAACGACGCAAGGCCTCCTCGCTATTGCCCTTCGAATAGGCAATCTCACCTAACCAGAACGACGCCAGGGCGTTGTATTTTGCGTTAAGGCCCACGCCCAGCGACTCCGTGAGTGAAGCCTCTGCCTCATCCAGCTCGCCCTCGCTGTAAGCCTCCAAGCCATTGAAATATGATATCTTCTGCAACGCCTGCAACACCTCGTTATCGGGCGACTTAATAGACTTTATAGCCTCATAGGCTGCCGAATAGTTGTTCGAATTGTAGTATGCCGCCACCAGCAACGAACGCACATAGTTTGTTCTCTCCGACTTGGGATATCTATCCAGATAACGCGTCAGGACATTTATAGCCTCGTTAAAGTGACCTCCACCCAGCTCATACTGCAACTTGCCATAATTGAACATTGCGTCCTCGGCGATATCGGCATCAAACGGAGCTCCCGACGACATAGCAAACGAGTACATCGCATTGCGTTTGTCGCCGCTTCGCAGATAGCAGTCGGCAAGATGATACGATGCATTCTGCGTGAGCAGGTCATCCTTACCGCAAGCACCTCGCAGATAGGCTATGGCATCGACATAAAGCGTGCGGCGATACAGCGAGTAGCCCATAATGTAGTTCTCCACGCGACCCATCTCGCCACCACCCTTGCGATAGGCCTCCATATATCTTATGGCATTATCGTAGTTGGCAAGCTGAAACCAAGACTCGGTCATCATACGACGCACCTGCTGTGCCTGCTGCTCGGTTGTACGTGCAATCACGGCATCGCCATTATCGACAACCGACTGATAGCGGCCCTCCTTAAAGTCGAGCTGCAACAGATAGTGCGGCATCAGATCTCCATACTGCGAACTGCTCTGCAATGCTGTAAAGCCCTCGCGAGCCCTTACCATATCGCCCTCGGCATAGGCCATATATGCGGTGTAGTAAGTTGCGTGTTCGGCATAATCGCCACCGCCACGCAGATTTCCGAAGTGGCGTTTTGCTGTGCGGTAGTCGCCCTGCATAAAGGCCATATAACCCATTCGCAAATCGTAACGGTCGCGACTGTCGGTATCCAATCGCTTATAGTCCACAGCACGCAATGCATCCGCTGCCGACATCACATCGCCCTCGATGCAGTAGTGTTCGCCCAAAGCAAACACAACATCGTTCGAGGCAGCCGAACCGGGATGTTCCAGCAGGAATTTACGCAGGCGTTCCTCCACCTCACTGCGTTTGAGCTCCACATCGCATAGTGCTACATAGTAGTCGATTTTCTCAATCGCAAACTTATCCTCCACCGATGAAAGCGTCTTCCTTGCGGCCAGAAATTCACTGCGAGCCTCGGCATAGTGACCGAACTCATACAACGACACTGCCCTATCAAACTTATGCTCACGGTTTTGAGCCTTGAC
>JAFNXQ010000131.1 GCA_017383445.1 Alistipes sp. | reverse complement strand
ACTACAACAGTTATTACTACAACAATCTCTACAACAATTCGTACTATACCAATAGCACGACAACCACAACAATCACAACCGAGATTCAGCCTTATACGCCTCTCTTGTGGCAGGTGTTTATCGAGAAGGCCAAGAAGTAGCAGTTGCGATAAAAAAGGTACAAAGGAGGGTTATATTTCGATATAATCCTCTTTTTTTTTGACTTTTTTGTTCGGAAATTTGGTGGAAAGAAAAATTCGTATTAACTTTATGTTGAAAATGAAGCAGAATGATTTTTTCGTCTTCGCACAAATAATAACAAACCTAAAAATAGAGTAATTATGATTATTACATTTAATGAATTGCGTCGCATTAAGGACAAGTTGCCCAGTGGTAGTTCACAGCGTATCGCTGATGAGTTGGGAATTGATGTAGAGACTGTACGTAACTATTTTGGCGGTCGTCACTTGGATGCCAAGGAGGGTGCCGGTATTCATATCGAGCAGGGCCCCGATGGTGGCGTTGTTACTTTGGATGACACAGCAATCCTTGATGCTGCAATGCGTATTCTCAACGAGAACAAATAGTATTTAGGGCTATCGCCCGAATACTTCTTATCTGACATCGAAGTTTATTTTGGGGCTTCGATGTCTTTTTTTATGCCGTTTGTGGCACAGTGGCACGGTTCGGTATTCGGCTTTTAGTGGCACGCCGATTGTCCGATTGTGACACTCTGTCAGTCAAAATGGCAGACAAATGGACTGTCCTGGCACTATTTATGTGCCATAATTGCGATTTTTCGGCATATTTTATGTTTGGTATAGCGTTTGTTTATAGTTATGCAACCGCAAGCAGGAGGTTTGTGGACAGGAAATTTTAGCGAAAAGAGAAAATAAGTATAAACAAATAAAACATTAAAGTATTATGGGAAAGATTATTGGTATTGACTTGGGTACAACCAACTCGTGTGTATCTGTTATGGAGGGTAATGAGCCCGTTGTAATTCCTAACTCAGAGGGACATCGTACAACTCCTTCTATCGTTGCATTTACCGACTCTTCGGAGCGTAAGGTGGGTGACCCTGCAAAGCGTCAGGCTATCACCAATCCTCGCCGTACAGTCTTCTCTATCAAGCGTTTTATGGGTGAGAAGTACGACAAGGTAACAAACGATATTCAGCGTGCTCCATACTCAATCGTTCAGGGTGACAACAACACTCCTCGTGTAGATATTGATGGTCGTCAATATACTCCGCAGGAGATTTCGGCTATCATCTTGCAGAAGATGAAGAAAACTGCCGAGGATTATCTCGGTCAGGAGGTTTCAGAGGCTGTTATCACCGTTCCTGCATACTTCTCGGACTCGCAGCGTCAGGCTACAAAGGAGGCTGGTGAGATTGCCGGCTTGAAGGTGCGTCGTATCATCAACGAGCCTACGGCTGCTGCGCTGGCTTATGGCTTGGATAAGAAGGACGCCGATATGAAGGTTGCTGTTTATGACCTCGGTGGTGGTACTTTCGATATCTCTATCCTTGAGTTGGGTGACGGCGTGTTTGAGGTAAAATCTACAAATGGTGATACTCACCTTGGTGGAGATGACTTCGATCACGTTCTGATTGATTATATGGCCGAGGCATTCAAGGCCGAGCACGGTATTGATCTTCGTCAGGATGCGATGGCTTTGCAGCGTTTGAAGGAGGCTGCCGAGAAGGCAAAGATTGAGTTGTCATCTACAACAACTACAGAGATTAACCTTCCTTACATTATGCCCGTAAACGGTATCCCACAGCACTTGGTGATGCCTTTGACTCGTGCGAAGTTCGAGCAGCTGGCAGACCACCTCATCCAGAAGACTATTGAGCCCTGTAAGATTGCGTTGCGTGATGCAGGTCTTTCAGCAAGCGATATTGACGAGGTTATCCTCGTGGGTGGTTCTACCCGTATCCCCGCTATTCAGGCAATCGTGGAGCAGTTCTTCGGTAAGGCTCCCAACAAGTCGGTAAACCCCGACGAGGTTGTGGCTATCGGTGCTGCTATTCAGGGCGGTGTCCTCACAGGTGAGGTTAAGGATGTGCTTTTGCTCGATGTTACTCCTCTGTCACTCGGTATTGAGACTTTGGGTGGCGTATTCACAAAACTCATCGAGGCGAATACCACAATTCCTACCCGCAAGAGTGAGGTATTCTCGACAGCTGCCGACAATCAGCCATCTGTTGAGATTAACGTATGTCAGGGCGAGCGTCCTATGGCACGCGACAACAAGTCTATTGGTCGCTTCCACCTCGACGGCATCCCAGCCGCTCCTCGTGGCGTGCCACAGATTGAGGTTACATTCGATATTGATGCCAATGGTATCCTGAACGTATCGGCAAAGGATAAGGGTACAGGCAAGGAGCAGAAGATTCGCATCGAGGCGTCATCTGGCCTTACCGAGCAGGAGATTCAGCGTATGCGTGACGAGGCAAAGGCTAATGAGGAGAAGGATAAGCAGGAGAAGGAGCGTATCGACAAGATTAACGCTGCCGACTCAAATATCTTCGCTACCGAGAAGCAGTTGAAGGAGTATGGCGACAAGATTCCTGCTGACAAGAAGTCTGCTATCGAGGGTGCTTTGGCAAAGTTGAAGGAGGCTCATAAGAATCAGGATGTTGCGGCTATCGATGCAGCTATCGCAGAGTTGAACAACGCTTGGCAGGCAGCTTCGCAGGATCTGTACGCAGCACAGCAGGCACAGCAGTCTCAGGGCGGTCAGCAGCAGAGTGCCGGTAGTGAGCAGCAGGGCGGTGCCCAGCAGCAGCCGGAGGATGTAGAGTTTGAGGAGGTTAAGTAGTCCAAATCAGGTTTGTAGATAGACGAGAGGAGTGGAGTTTTCCACTCCTTTTTTGTTTGAGAAATCAATCAGAAAGGCGTTAAAATCAGTGCGATAAAACCTATTGTAAAGGTTGGTTGGGCGGAAAAACGAAAAATATTCCCCGAAAAATCTTAAAAACTGACGTAATGATTCTATTTTCAGACATTTTTTATTATCTTTGTACGCTAATACCGAATTATACCCGCGTTGTCGTCGCCGAGAGGTGTTGCAGCAGGCGGATTTAAGTGCGGACAAATTAAAATTAAATTAAATACAAACAAAAACATTAACAACAATGCAAAGTAAAGGCGTAGTTAAATTGATCGCTGTACTTCTGGTACTTGCGTGCATTTATCAGCTGTCGTTCTCTTTCCTCACACGCGGTGTAGAGAAGGATGCTGTAGAGTATGCAGCTGCTTTCGATGAGTCAGAGCAGGCATCACGTGAGGCTTACTACCTGGATTCAATCCAGAATAAGCCCGTTTTCAATTTCTTGGGTAAATCATTCACCTACAAGGAGTGTAAGGAGAAGGAGGTAAACCTCGGTCTTGACTTGAAGGGTGGTATGAACGTAATGCTCGAAATCGAGGTTCAGGATTTGGTTAAGTCGCTTGCGGGCGAGAGCCAGAATGACCCCGCTTTCGTTGCGGCTATCGAGCAGGCTAATGCTGCACTCAAGGCCGGTACCAACGATTATATCGGTGAGTTTGCAAAGGCTTATGCCGAGACATCAAATGGTGCTCCTTTGGCAGCTATCTTCGTTAGCCCCGACCGTCACGACATCAACCCCAACTCAACTGATGAGGAGGTTATTAAGGTTTTGAAGGCCGAGACTGATGCTGCTATCGCTGCGTCATTCAACATTCTGCGTAGCCGTATCGACCACTTCGGCGTAACACAGCCCAACATTCAGCGTATGCCTAACTCTAACCGTATTATGGTTGAGTTGCCGGGTGTTAAGGAGCCGGAGCGTGTTCGTAAGCTTTTGCAGGGTTCTGCTTCATTGGAGTTCTGGGAGGCATATGCTTCACAGGAGATTCTTCCTATCCTCGCCGAGGCTGATGCTCTCTTGAAGCAGACAGCAGAGGAGGCAGCTCCCGCAGAGGAGGTTGCTGTAGCAGAGGAGGCAACAGAGGAGAAGGCTAACGACCTTGTAGCAGAGGTTGCTGCAAATGCAACTGAGGAGGAGGTAGCAGAGACTCGTATCTCTCGCGATGAGCACCCCTTGTTCGCACTTTTGGATCCCTCTTATGCTGGCGGTTGCATCGTAGGTTTCGCTACTGCTGCCGATATGCCTTTGATTAATGACTATCTGGCTCGTCCCGAGATTCAGAATCTGCTTCCTTCAGATTTGAACCTTAGCTGGGGCGTTAAGGGTGAGCCTTATGCCGACGGTCGTTTCGCTTTGTATGCACTTCGTGCTATCGATGGCAAGCCTGCAATGGATGGTTCAGCAGTATCTACTGCACAGGCTAACTATTCACAGAATGGCTCTGCTGCCGAGGTAAACCTTATGATGAACTCTAATGGTGCTTCACAGTGGGCACAGCTTACAGGTCAGAATATTGGTAAGCCTATCGCTATCGTATTGGATGGCCTGGTATATTCAGCTCCTAATGTTCAGAATAAGATCGAGGGTGGTAGCTCTGTAATTACAGGTAACTTCACTATCCAGGAGGCTGAGGACTTGGCTAACGTATTGAAGTCAGGTAAGGTTCCTGCTCCTGCACGCATCATTCAGGACCAGGTAGTAGGTCCTTCACTCGGTCAGGAGTCTATCAACGCAGGTATGCTGTCATTCGTATTGGCATTCTTCCTCGTTCTCCTCTATATGGGCTTGTTCTACAAGACCGCAGGTTGGATGGCCGACTTGGCACTCTTGCTCAACATCTTCCTGTTGATGGGTGTACTGGTATCGTTCGGTGCTGTTTTGACATTGCCCGGTATCGCCGGTATCGTCTTGACAATGGGTATGGCGGTGGATGCTAACGTCATCATCTACGAGCGTATCAAGGAGGAGTTGCGTGCCGGTAAGGGTATTGCATTGGCTATCAAGGATGGTTTCTCAAATGCTTACTCTGCAATCATCGACGGTCAGCTCACTACAATCATCACAGGTATCGTATTGTTCGTGTTTGGTAACGGTCCTGTTCAGGGCTTCGCTACTACACTCGTTATCGGTATCATCACTTCACTCTTCTGTGCAATCTTCATTACTCGTATGTTGATCGAGTGGGTTGTTGAGAAGTGGGGTTCAATCTCATTCTCTCGTTCTTGGTCAGAGAACTGGTTGGCAAACGTATCGTTCGACTTTATCGCAAAGCGTAAGATCTCTTACATCATCTCTGGTGCATTTGTGGTATTGTCAATCATCTCGTTGGCTGTTCTCGGTCTGAACACAGGCGTTGAGTTTACAGGTGGTCGTACATATGTTGTACGCTTCGACCAGAACGTATCGGTTGAGGATGTTCGTACATCTTTGGAGCAGGCTTTGACAAGCGACGATGCTACCAAGTCATCTTTGGAGGTTAAGCAGTTCGGTGGCGAGAATCAGGTTCGTATCATCACACAGTACAAGTATGACGATACATCAGAGGAGACCACAGCACAGGTAGATGCATTGCTCTACGAGGCTTTGAAGGGCTTCTACTCTTACGAGATTTCATTGGATGGCTTCACCAGCACACAGGAGGATGCTAACGGTATCATCTCTTCTGAGAAGATTGGTCCGGCTATTGCGAAGGATATGCTTTACAGTGCATTCTATGCTGTATTGTTCTCGCTTATCGCTATCGGTCTTTATATCACATTGCGATTCAAGCGTTGGCAGTGGGCGTTGGGTGCTACAACAGCTTTGGCACACAATGCATTCCTTGTTATCGGTATCTTCTCAATGTTGTACCACGTTATGCCATTCGCATTGGAGGTTAACCAGGCATTTATCGCTGCTATCCTGACTATCATCGGTTACTCTATCAACGATACCGTGGTTATCTTCGACCGTATCCGTGAGTTCATTACACTCTATCCGAAGCGTGATATGAAGGAGAATATCAATAAGGCTATCTGCTCAACATTGTCTCGTACATTGAATACATCAGGTACTACAATTGTAACATTGCTCGCAATGTTTATCCTGGGTGGTGAGAACTTGCGTGGTTTCATCTTCGCATTGCTCTTGGGTGTTATCATCGGTACTTATTCATCAGTATTCGTTGCAACGCCTATCGCTTACGATATTTTGCGTCGCAAGGAGTCAAAGTAGTAGTCTTTGTCTATAAAACTGAAAAGGGTTGCATCCGTCGCAGGTTGCAGCCCTTTTTGTTTGTACTATGAGGAATTTATGATGTGCTAAATCGCCGAAAATGTAAAAAAACTCTCTCGGAAATGGTTGCAAAGCAACGATTTTTTATAACTTTGTAATCGTTATGGGTAAGATAGTAGAAAGATTCAAGGTTTTCAGACGATGGATACACCGATACATCTCTCCGGTGTTCATCGCATTGTTCTGTGCATCGTTTATTTTGTGGTATATTCTCAAGTTGGGAAATGTATATACGACAGACCATTCGGTGTATGTCAATATCGATGGACAGACACTGCGTGTGCCGTGTGTCGTTGAGGGTGTGGGAACAAATCTCTTTGGCTATCGCGTCTATATGAACAAGGAGTTGAAGATACCTTTGACCGACTTGAAGTATAAGATTATAAAGACCTATGACGACGAGACGGGCGAGCCTACGGGTCGAGAGTATGTCTTTGACCATCAATCTATGCAGAGTGCTATCTCGGTGCGTTTCAGTGATATCAAGGTCGTGTCGGTAGGCGATATTCCCAATCTCCCCGTACCCGTTAAGGAGGAGACATCAAAGCGTAAATAATATATAATGTATAAGGTCGGTATCACAGGCGGTATAGGTAGTGGCAAGAGTACCGTATGCGGACTTTTGTCAGCCTATGGTGTGGCTGTTTATGACTCGGATGCAAGGGCGAAGGCTCTTATGGAGCAGAGTGCTGCATTGCGTGAGAGTCTGTGTGTCGCGTTCGGTGATGAGTGCTACAATGAGTATGGCCTGAACCGACAATATCTTGCGTCAAAGGTCTTTGGCGACGAGCAATCATTGATGAAATTAAACTCTATTGTACACCCCGCTGTGCGTGCTGATTTCAGATCGTGGACCGAGCAGCAGAGTGGCGAATATGTGGTGCTGGAGAGTGCTATACTCTTCGAAGCAGCTTTTGAGACGGAGGTTGATACCACGCTGGCGGTGCTTGCTCCCGTCGAGGAGAGAGTGCGTCGTGCAATGGGGCGTGACGGAGCCGACAGGGAGGCTATATTAAACCGTATTCAGCATCAGATGAGTGATGAAGAGCTACACGTCCGGGCTGACAGATGCCTGGTAAATATGCGTATGGACTATCTGGAAAGTGATGTTGAACAACTCCATAAAATCTATCTGTATGAGGCTCGGCGATAAGACGTTGGATTTGTCGCGGCCGCAGGTGATGGCCATCGTGAATGTTACCGATGATTCGTTCTATAAGGAGAGTCGTTGCTCGGCCGATGTGGTCATAGCCACTGCGGTAAAGAGGGCTGTGGAGAATGGGGCCTCTATAATAGACATAGGCGGATATTCATCCCGGCCTATGGCCTGCGAAGTGCCGGTTGATGAGGAGTGGCGAAGAGTGGAGCAGGGTCTGCGTGTGGCAAGAGGCATTTCGGCGGATGTCGTTTTGTCGGTTGATACCTTCCGTGCGGAGGTGGCACGACGAGCTTTGGAGGGGTTTGGTCCGCTGATTATTAACGATATCTCGGCGGGTGAGGCCGATGCGGCGATGGCCGATGTCGTGGCAGAGTACGATGTGCCCTATGTGGCTATGCATATGCGAGGCACACCGGCGACGATGCAGAGCCTGACGGAGTATCCCGAAGGTGTGGTAAGCGAGGTTCTGGAATATTTTCACAAACGAGTGGCGTGGCTACGTGAGAGGGGCATCAGAGAGATTATATTAGACCCCGGCTTCGGCTTTTCAAAGAGTATGGAGCAGAATTATGAGCTGTTGTCGGGCGTGCATTGTCTGACGGAACTGGGCTGTCCTGTGCTGGTGGGTGTGTCGCGTAAGTCGATGATATATCGTGCGTTGGGAATCACTCCCGCCGAGGCGTTGAACGGTACGACAGCACTTCACTGGGAGGCTCTGCGACAAGGAGCTTCAATACTGCGAGTCCACGATGTGAGGGAGGCTCAACAGACTATACGATTGTTTGAACAATACAGAAAAGGGGCGTTGCGATAGCAACACCCCTTAATCTTTGTCATATCTAGACGATTACTCGCCCCAGAGGTTACGAGGATATACACCAGCCTCGATAAGCTCCTCAATCTTGGCAACCAACTGTGGTTTGTCGGCCTGATAAGTTACGCCAAACCAGTTAGCAGTAGTGCTCAACACCTTCAACTTGGCAGCACCCTTGCCAACCAGCTCATTAACCATCAAAGGGATGAAGAATTCAGCTTTGAGGTTGGTCTTTGTAGCGGGATCTGCAAGGAAGCCCTTGAAATAATCCTCCGAATACTGGAAGTAGTCGGGTGTGAAACCAAAGAGGTTCATTGATACAGGAGTATTCTCCTCCAAAGCTACATCGTCGCCCAGGTCGTGGAATACGATAGTACCCTCCTCGTTACGCTCAATCTTTGTACGTTCAACGATAGAAGTGAGGAATCTCTCGTCGTCAATCTCGCAAACACCGCGAGAAACAGTACCATTCTCCGACAAGGTCTTGTTTACCTCGTAGCCAACCATGCAATAGTGGTTCTTAACGCCGTCAAGCTGGCTCAGATAGTCGCCAATAACCTTGTAAGCATCAGCACCATAGAAGTCGTCAGCATTGATAACCGCAAAAGGCTCCTTGATAGCATCCTTTGCCATAATCAGGGCGTGGTTTGTTCCCCAGGGCTTCTCGCGACCTTCGGGTACAGTGAAACCTTCGGGCAGGTAATCAAGCTCCTGATAAACAACCTCTACCTCGATCTTGCCACCGAAACGTTCCTTGTTGAATACCTGAGTGAAGGCATCAGCAAAAGAGTGACGAATAACGAATACAACCTTGCCGAAGCCTGCGCGGATAGCGTCATAGATTGAGTAGTCGATGATAGCCTCGTTGTTAGGGCCTACACCGTCCATCTGTTTGAGGGCACCGTAACGAGAACCCATTCCGGCTGCCAATACAAGTAAAGTAGGTTTAACCATAATTTTTTATCAGTT
>JAFNXQ010000012.1 GCA_017383445.1 Alistipes sp. | reverse complement strand
GTCAAGCACCTGCTCATTTACATCTTTGAGAAGCTGCTCAAGACGAAGCACACCGCCATCACGAGTCTTAAATGGCTTACCGTCTTTTCCGTTCATTGTACCAAAGCCGACAAAGATATAACGAGATGGATATGCCAACAATATTTGCTATGGTGGCAACCGAGGCGGCCTTCAATCGAGGAGATGAGTGGCGTCGTGGGCTGATTGGATATATCGAGGGAAATATCGACTTCGTGGCCGATTTTATGGCGAAATATATACCTTCAATCAAGGTGCTGAAACCACAGGCTTCGTATCTTGTGTGGATAGATTGCTCGGCTCTGGGCCTTACGCACGATGAACTTATCGACCTTGTAGTAAACAAGGCACGTCTTGCGATGAATGATGGCGAGATGTTCGGCATGGGTGGCGAAGCTCATCTGCGAATGAATGTAGGTATGCCTCGCAAGATGCTTGGTGAGGCGTTGGAGAGGTTGCGTGAAGCGGTTGCCTCGCTGTAATGCAGCATAAGCCAATATCCTGAAAAGAAAAAGCCCAACCTACACGAGGTCGGGCCGGAAAATTCGTTGTAAGTGGGTATTAATAATTCTCTTTCTTTGGCTCAAAGTATGCCTGTGCGTGAGCACATGCGGGACACTTGATGGGGGCCTCCTTTGCGAGGATTACGTAACCGCAGTTGCGGCACTGCCACCATATCTCGTTGTCGCGGATGAATACCTTGCCCTCGGTTACTCTCTCCAAAAGTTTCAGGTAACGACGCTCGTGCTCTGCCTCAACCTTTGCAATCTGACGGAAGGTCTCGGCGATCTCTGCGAAGCCCTCCTCATCGGCTATGCGTGCGAACTCTGCATAGAGGACATCCCACTCCTCGTGCTCGCCCATAGCGGCCGCCAGGAGGTTCTCGCTTGTTGTGCCAATCTTGCCGGCAGGATAGGTTGCAGTAATCTCCAGATCACCGCCCTCCAAATACTTGAAGAACTTCTTTGCGTGCTCCTTCTCCTGCTCTGCTGTCTCCATAAATACGCCTGAAATCTGCTCGAAGCCCTCCTTCTTTGCTACGCTTGCAAAGAATGTGTAACGGTTACGAGCCTGGCTCTCGCCTGCAAATGATTTCAAAAGATTCTGCTCTGTCTTTGTGCCTTTTACGCTTTTCATAGTTTTATCTGTTTTAAGGTTTATAACTTTTTCTTATCTTTTCCTGATGCAAATATAATCTAAAAATAGAGAGTTGCAAGACTAAATTCAATCATAAAAAATGATAGTGTTATAAATAGGACTTATTGCAAGAGTCAGGATGTTGCAGCCGTTGGGTGCATTTTCTTTACGTCCTCTATAAATATATTGTATGCCCGACGGTCGGCTACTCTTAATTTGAGAGTGTCGCCTATTGTTGGTGGTATTAGTGTGTATGTTGGTCGCCATACCCATACGGGAATTAGTTCCAGCGAATAACGAAGTGGTTCATCGGCGATGCGTATTACGTCTATTACGGCAATCAGACCTCCATCGGTATAGCGTTTGCTCTGATTTGAGACAAAGTTGCCCAACGAGTAGAGTGTTATGCCCTGCTCCGGGTCACACGTCGCCGGCTGGATGACGTGCGGATGACTACCTATTATGATATCCACGCCCTTGCGTCGCATAAATTTTTCAAGGCGAAGCTGCGTGACGTTGGGCTTGCGTTGATACTCCTCGCCCCAGTGCATAACAGCTATGACGCAATCGACATTGGCCTTCGCTATTTCGGCAAAATCCCTGGCCATAGCGACCGTGTCAATGCGATTGACAATCTTGCCTTTCGGCGTTGGAAGACCATTGGTGCCATAGGTGTAGTTTACTATGGCAAAAGATATGTTGTAATGGTTTAGGTAACAGATGTTATTACTTTTATAATCAATGCTATCGCGAAAGACTCCAATGTGTTGCATCTCTAACGAATCTATTATGCAGATGGTAGAGTTTATGCCGCGTGAAGACTGGTCGCAACAGTGGTTGTTTGCCAATGCTACAACATCCACTCCCATATCCTTCATCGCCTCGGCTACCTGACGCGGAGAACGGAAGCAGGGATAGCCTTTGTATGGACCTTCATTGGAGAGTGTTGTTTCGAGATTTACGATGGCAATATCGGCATTGCGGAAAAGGTGGGCAACGTGACGGAATGTGGGTTTGTAATCGTATCCGTCGGCAGATTTTGCAGCCAAGATTTGAGGTGTGTGCTGCATCAAATCGCCCGCTGCGACAATACGCACCCGACTATATAATACGACCGAGTCGGGCGTAATCGCTTCGGCCGATGCAGCCACGGCCGCTGCTCTTTGCTGTGCAAAGTATAGCGGAGCAAATGCGGTCAGAAGCATCAACAATATTGCACCAAAGGTTTTCATCATGACAAAGATAGAAAAAATGTGGAATAAAAATCATTGCTGGTTGATTTTTATTGTTGGATAGTATTGCGTGCTGAATTTTATCGTTATAGCGAGGTTGTCGTGGCGGATAAATATAAATATTTATCAAATAAACCCATTTGGGGTTGGTAGTCTGCGTTTAGTTTTGTAATTTTGCCAAGATTATGAAATAACGTAAATACAATTATATGGCAGACGAGAAAATTATCTTTTCAATGGTGGGCGTCTCGAAGACCTTCACCAATCAAAAAAAGGTGCTGAACAACATCTATCTATCATTCTTCTATGGTGCAAAAATCGGTATCATCGGTCTGAATGGTTCGGGTAAATCTACTCTGATGAAGATTATCGCAGGTATCGACAAGAACTATCAGGGCGAGGTTGTCTTTGCACCCGGTTACTCGGTAGGTTATTTGGAGCAGGAGCCACAGCTGGACGACACAAAGACTGTAAAGGAGGTTGTCGAGGAGGGCTGTGCAGAGACTGTTGCCCTGCTGAAAGAGTACGAGGATATCAATGTGAAGTTGTGCGAGCCGATGTCGGATGACGAGATGAATCGTCTTATCGAACGTCAGGGTGAGCTATACGAGAAGATTGACCATGTGAACGGCTGGGAGCTGGACAGCGTGCTGGAACGCGCTATGGACGCTTTGCGTTGTCCTGATGCTGACCAGAGTGTGAAGGTGCTGTCGGGAGGTGAACGTCGCCGTGTGGCATTGTGCCGTCTGTTGTTGCAGCAGCCTGATGTGTTGCTCTTGGATGAGCCTACCAACCACCTTGACGCTGAGTCTATCGACTGGCTGGAGCAGCACTTGCAGCAGTACAAGGGTACGGTTATCGCCGTTACGCACGACCGTTATTTCCTCGATAATGTAGCAGGCTGGATTTTGGAGCTTGACCGCGGCGAGGGTATTCCCTGGAAGGGTAACTACTCTGGCTGGCTGGATCAGAAGACCAAGCGTCTGGCGATGGAGGAGAAACAGGAGTCGAAGCGTAGAAAGACTCTTGAGAGAGAGTTGGAGTGGGTGCGTATGTCGCCTTCGGGTCGCCGTGCCAAGAGCAAGGCTCGTCTGTCGGCCTACGATAAACTGATGAACGAGGATACAAAGCAGAAGGAGGAGAAACTCGAAATCTTTATCCCCAACGGTCCTCGTCTGGGAGATATTGTCATCGAGGCCAACGACGTGAAGAAGGCCTTTGGCGACCGTATCTTGTATGAGGGTCTGAACTTTAAGTTGCCACCCGCAGGTATCGTGGGTGTGATTGGCCCTAACGGTACGGGTAAGACTACCCTATTCCGTATGATTATGGGCCTGGAGCAGCCTACCGAGGGTACTTTCACCGTGGGTCAGACCGTCAAGCTGGCGTATGTCGATCAGCAGCATAAATCTATCGACCCCGAGAAGACCGTTTATGAGGTTATCTCGCAGAATTCAGACCTTATAACTCTGGGTAACCGTCAGATTCCATCGCGTGCCTATGTCGGTCGCTTCAATTTCAGCGGTGCCGATCAGGAGAAGAAGTGTGGTATGTTGTCGGGTGGTGAGCGTAATCGTCTGCACCTGGCTCTGGCTTTGAAGGAGGAGGGAAATGTCCTGCTGCTCGACGAGCCGACCAACGATATCGATGTGAACACTTTGCGTGCTTTGGAGGAGGGTTTGGAGAACTTCGCCGGCTGTGCTGTGGTTATCTCGCACGACCGCTGGTTCCTCGACCGTATCGCTACGCATATTCTCTCATTTGAGGGCGACTCGAAGGTTGTATTCTACGAGGGCTCTTACTCGGAGTATGAGGAGTGGAAGAAGGCACAGGGTCTGGATGTTGGCCCCAAGCGTGTAAAGTATCGCAAATTAACAGAGAACGAATAAAGAGAAACAGGACAAAATATGGCACAGAAACCATCAATTCCAAAGGGTACGCGTGACTTCTCTCCGGCAGAGATGATGCGTCGTACATATATTTTCGACACTATCAAGAGTGTATTCCGCACATACGGATTTGCTCCGCTTGAAACACCCTCTATGGAAAACCTCTCTACCCTGCTGGGTAAGTATGGCGACGAGGGCGACAAGCTGTTGTTTAAGATACTCAATTCGGGCGACTATGCTGCCGGACTTAATGACGAGCAGGTACGTCAGGCTTCGCAGATTTGCGAGAAGGGTTTGCGTTATGACCTGACCGTGCCGTTTGCCCGCTACGTGGTGCAGCATCAGAACGAGATTTCATTCCCCTTCAAGCGTTATCAGGTG
>JAFNXQ010000130.1 GCA_017383445.1 Alistipes sp. | reverse complement strand
AGGGCCATCGTTTCTTGCCGTATATCGTCGTGATTATTGATGAGTTTGCCGACCTTATTATGATGACTCGCGAGGTCGAGGTGCCTGTTATGCGTCTGGCACAAAAGGCGCGTGCTGTGGGTATTCATCTGATTGTGGCTACACAGCGACCCGATGTGAAGGTTATTACGGGTGGTATTAAGGCTAATTTTCCCGCGCGTATTGCATTTCAGGTGATGTCTGTGGTCGATTCGCGTACTATTATCGACCAACCCGGCGCAAATCAACTTATCGGCCGAGGCGATATGCTGTTATTGAAAGATGGAGAACTTACGCGTATTCAGTGTGCATTGGTTGAGACCAAGGATGTGGAGCGTCTGGTCGATTTCATTTCGAAGCAGCAAGGCTACACCGAGGCTTATCCTCTGCCCGACTATGTTCCCGAATCGGAGGGCGACGGCGGTGCGTCGATGGCCGACGGCGAGAGTGGCTCGGCAATTAAATATGACTCTGTATTTGGCGAGGTGGCTCGTTTTGCGGTGATGAATGGCGAGGTCTCTATCTCGTTGATTCAGCGAAACTTCGCTGTGGGCTTTAACCGTGCGGGACGTATCGTCTTGCAGCTGGAACGAGCCGGCATCATTGGCCCACAGATGGGTAATAAAAAGCGTGAAATCAAGTTCTACGATATGCCGTCACTGGAGGCTAAATTGCAGGAGTTGGGCGTGTTGTAACAATATTTTTGGCAGGGTGTCCGTTATCTTATTAAACGAGTTTGCTATGCGAAGATTTATCACATCTATTTGCTTGCTTATGTTGTCGTGGAGTGCGGCAGCAGAGGAGGGCGTGTGGCAGATTTTGCAACGCGTATCAGATTATATGGGCTCGCAAAAGGGCTACGAGGTAAAGTTTGCGATAAAGGCCGAGGGGTACAATACCGAGGGTCGTTATTGCGTCAAGGGCGACAGCTACTATATCGAGGTTGCCGATGCAGAGGTCTATTCCGATGGCAAGGTGCGATATGAGGTGGATAATCTCCGCCACGAGATCAATGTCGATAATATGGATAGCAACAGCCGCAATATTATGGACAATCCCACGCGTTGCTTCGACTTTGTGGAGGAGGATTATACGGCCGAGATTGTGAAACGAAGTACCGACGAGGTTACGCTGTGTTTGCAGGCAAAGGATAAGTCGGTGGAGGGTGAGATATATCTTACGGTAAATCCCGATTCCGGTGCACCGCAACGGGTTGAGTATCTTTTGTATGACGACAGAATGTGTGTGGAGGTTGTTGCGATAAACCGTGCCGCAGGCAATGTGAAGAATTTTGCTCGTTCCGCATATAAAGATTATGAAATGATAGATTTCAGATAGGTAAATTGGTTTGAAGAAAATATGATTTCTCTCGGCAGGGTGTCGGGAGAAATTTTTTTTGCCGTCAAATCGCCTGAAAATGGCCAAAAATGGCGGGTTTTTCAAAAATAAATCGTACAATATCGTAAAAAAACGCGTGTAGAATTGTTTATTTGCAAAATAAACACTACTTTTGTTTGTTAGATATATTGCGTTTGAAACGCTAATTTGGAAAACTTGAATTATATGTTGACTGAAGAAGAAAAGAATGTCGAATTGACAGGGAAAATCGTCCCTATCAATATCGAGGAACAGATGAAAACGGCCTATATCGACTACTCGATGTCGGTTATCGTGTCGCGTGCGTTGCCCGATGTGCGTGACGGTTTGAAACCCGTACATCGCCGAATCCTGTACGATATGAGTGCCGAGCTTAACCTCTATTCCGATAAGCCAACGCGTAAGTCTGCCCGTATTGTCGGTGATGTACTCGGTAAGTTCCACCCGCACGGCGACAGCTCGGTTTATGAGGCTATGGTGCGTATGGCACAGGATTGGGCTATGCGTTATCCGTTGGTAGAGGGCCAGGGTAACTTCGGTTCGGTGGATGGT
>JAFNXQ010000129.1 GCA_017383445.1 Alistipes sp. | reverse complement strand
GGTGATATTACTCACGCTATCCCCGATAATACGGGTTACATCACCGAGGGTCAGCTCTTCTTGCGTAACGACTCTGATACAGGTAAGGTTATCGTCGATCCCTTCCGTTCGTTGTCTCGTTTGAAGCAGCTCGTAATCGGTAAGAAGACTCGTGAGGACCACCCACAGGTTATGAATGCCTGCGTGCGTCTGTATGCTGATGCCGCTAATGCAAAGACCAAACTGGAGAACGGTTTCGATTTGTCGGATTATGACGAGCGTGCATTGAAGTTTGCACACGACTACTCAGAGAAGCTGTTGGCTATCGATGTAAATATCGAGATTGAGCAGATGCTTGATACAGCATGGGAGCTCTTCGCTGAGTACTTCTCAAAGGAAGAGGTTGCAATCAAGGCAGAACTTATCGAAAAATACTGGAAAGCATAATATTTTCCGAAAGCATAATTAAGTTATGGCTATTAAATTTCAGTATAATAAAACTTCGCTTGGCGAGCTCGGTAAGCAGCTGAAAATGCGTCAGACGGCTCTCCCTACCATCAAGAGTAAGGAGTCAGCTCTGCGTTCCGAGGTTAAGAAGGCGAAGGATACAGCCCGCGATTACCGCCGTCGTCTGGATGCTTTGGCAGCCGAGTACGACTATATGGTGGCTCTGTGGGGTGAGTTCGACTCGACACTCCTGCGAGTTGCCGATGTGGAGCTCTCGCAGCAGAAGATTGCGGGTGTACGCACCCCGTTGCTGGAGGATGTACGCTTCGAGGAGAAGGAGTACGACCTCTTTTCATCGCCGGTGTGGTATGCCGACGGCATAGATTTGCTGAAACGATTGGCGAAGCTGGGAATCGAGTACGAGGTTTATAACCGCAAGATGGAGTTGCTGGACTATGCACGTCGCAAGACCACGCAGAAGGTTAACCTCTACGAGAAGGTGCAAATCCCCGGTTACGAGGATGCCATTCGTAAGATTAAGCGATTTATGGAGGACGAGGAGAACCTCTCAAAGTCGGCACAGAAGATTGTTAAAACACGTCAACAACAGGCTGCGGAGGGGTCTATGCTATGATAGTAAAGATGTCACGTTACGACTTTGTGTTGCTGGCAGCACAGAGTGATGATTTTGTAGCTCGCTTGCGTGAGTTGGGCCTTGTGGATATCACAACTACGGGTTGGGAGCCCAAGGAGCAGGACAGACAGCTGGTAAGCGATATTGATCGTTGCCGCAAGGCTGTCGAGCAGCTCAATGAGTTTGCCGAGAGTGAGCAGATGCAGCAGGATGCCAAACCATATCCTACGGGAGAGGAGGCATTTGACGCTTACACTGATATTATGCAGCGTAAGAGTGCGTTGTTGGGCGACGTTGCACGTTTGGAGAAGTTGAGTGAGGAGCTGGAGCCGTGGGGAGAGTTCTCTGTTGAGTTCCGCGACAAGCTCACTGCTCAGGGTGTGATGTTGCGTTACTTCATCGCTTCAACGGGCGACTTCGATGAGAATGTTGCTGCGTGGGGCGAGAATCACACATTGGTAGAGATCAGCCGCAGCTCTACATCGGTATATTTCGTTGTTGTAGCGAAGGCTGATGAGGAGGTTGCGTTGGACGCACAGGAGATTAAGATGCCTGCGATGGACTATCGTGCATCGAAGGCGGAGGCCGAGTCTGCAAGTCAGCAGGCGGAGGCGTTGAATGCAGAGTTGTCGCGTTGTGCCAAGAGTGTTGAGTTGATTGAGAAGGAGTTGTCGAAACTTACCCACCGCTTGCAGGAGGTTAAGATTCGTGGCACAGCCGAGGAGGCTGCCGATGGCTCACTCGTTGTTATGGAGGGTTGGGCCGAGGCTGACCGTTCAAAGGAGGTTGATGCTCTGTTGGAGGAGTACCCCAATGTGGTCTATATCAAGAGTAATCCTACCGAGGAGGACGATACTCCGGTTAAGTTGAAGAACAATCGTTTTGCACGTCTGTTTGAGCTTATCGGTGGTATGTATGCCTTGCCGAAGTACGGAACGCTGGATTTGACTCCATTCTTTGCTCCGTTCTATATGTTGTTCTTTGCAATATGTTTGAACGATGCCGGTTATGGTGCTATCCTCTTTGCGTTGGGTCTTGCACTCTTCCTGAAGGGTGGAAAGGCAATGCGTCAGGCGGCTACGCTTACTATGATCTGCGGTGGTGCGACGACCTTGTTCGGACTCTATACCGGCTCTTTGTTCGGAATGAGTATCCCCGAAATGCTGGGCTATGAGAGCATCGCTGAATCTCCATTCCTTGATTTCCAGAATCAGTTCTTTACATTGGCTCTGGCGTTGGGTGTCGTGCAGATTTTGTTCGGTATGTTCCTGAATATCTGCTTCAAGGCTCGCTATTTCGGTATTACGACCGTTTTCGCACAGCTTGGTTGGTTTATCATTCTGCTCTCGGCTTGCCTTGCAGGCGGTTTGCAGATGTTGAATCCTGCTTGGGTTATTCCGGGCTTCACAACCTCATCTATAGCGTTCTATGTCGCATTGGGCATAGGTGCGGTGTTGATGTTATTCCTGAGTGATATCAAGCGTAATCCTATTATCAACTTTGCTGGAGGCTTGTGGGATACCTATAATAATATCACAGGTCTGTTGAGTGATGTGCTTTCATACATCCGACTGTTTGCCATTGGTCTTTCTGGTGGTGTGTTGGCACAGGTGTTCAACTCTTTGGCACTTGGTCTTACCGGACTCTCGGAGGGTATTGGCGATTTCGGTGTAGGTACTATCTTCCAGATTTTGGGTGCTACCGTAATCTTGCTTATCGGTCACGGTATCAACCTCTTTATGTCGTCAATTTCATCGTTCGTACACCCCATGCGACTCACCTTCGTTGAGTTCTATAAGAATGCGGGCTTTGAGATGACAACACGAGCTTTTGAGCCATTGAAAAATGACGAAAAATAGATAACAAACAATAAAAATTAAAAACTAAAAAACAAAACAATTATGAATTCAGCTTTGATTTTGGCCTACGTAGGTGTAGCACTTATGGTAGGTTTGGCAGGTATCGCATCTGCTGTAGGTACTTCTATTTGCGGTCAGGCCGCAGTAGGTGCAATGAAGAAGAATGGTAGTGCTTTCGGTAGCTACATGATTCTTTCAGCGCTTCCCGGTTCACAGGGTCTTTACGGTTTCGTATGTTTCTTTATGGTTCAGGGTCTTTTGACTGCAGAGATTACTATGTTCCAGGCTGCTGCCGTATTTGGTGCAGGTGTGTTGGTAGGCATCGTTAACTTGGCTGCTGCTATCTTCCAGGGCAAGGTTTGTGCTAACGGTATCGCTGCTATCGGTAACGGTCACGACGTTATGGGTAAGACCCTTATCTTGGGTGCGTTCCCTGAGTTGTACGCTATCTTGACAGTTGCTGCTACATTCCTTATCTCAAACGCAGTTGCTTAAGGAAAACAGAGTATACAATTTTTAATAAAAAAGAGTTCGTCTGATATTGGATGAACTCTTTTTTTTGTGCCGATTTGAGTCGTATGTATGTCGCTGCAAAAACTCTTGGCCAAAAGATGAATAATGTTTGCGGAATTTTGTGTATATTTGTTTCCAAATACGCTTTTTGTTATGAAGAACATTCTATTGACGTTTATTCTCCTTTCGCTGGCCGTAGGGTGCGGCTCTCAACCCAAGAAGAAGAGTGCAACGATGATGCCCGTTGAGCCGACGCAATATGGCTATCGCATCAAGGCGACATATCCTCACCTGCGTAGCAGCTATACACAGGGCTTGCAGTTTGTCGATGGCGAGTTGTGGGAAGGTACCGGAGAGTGGGGTGAGTCGGTATTGCAGAAGGTTGATTTGGAGAGTGGTCGTGCCGATGTGCTGGCACGCCTTCCGAAAAGCGAGTTCGGCGAGGGTATCACCATCCTTGGCGATACGGTCTATCAGCTCACATGGACCAATAATACCGTGCATATCTACAACCGCAAGGGCGAGAAGTTGCAGGATGTGCGTTACCCGGGCGAGGGCTGGGGGCTTACGAGTGATGGCAAGAGCCTCTATATGTCGGATGGTACGGAGAGGATTTTCCGTGTAAATCCCGCCACCTTCAAGCGTGAGGCTACGATTGTCGTTACGATGCGTGGCGAGGCCGTTAATTTTCTCAATGAATTGGAGTGGATCGATGGTAAGATATGGGCAAATGTCTATACGACCAACTATGTCGTCATCATTGAGCCTACGACGGGTGTCGTTGAGGGCGTAGTGGATTTTGATGGGCTGCTGTCGCGACAGGAGATAGAGCAGGATACCGATGTGTTTAATGGAATAGCCTACGATAAATCAACGGGTCGTATTTTTGTGACGGGTAAGCGTTGGCCCACACTTTTTGAGGTAGAGATCGTAAAAACAGAGTAGTTATGGAGTTGTTGAAGGCTTTGGCCGATAAGATATTGACCCTTGACGGAGCAATGGGTACGGCCCTTATCGCAAAAGGTGCAAAGGGTGCTTTGGAATTGTGTAATGTGGAGAATGCAGCTTTGGTAGAGGCTGTCCACGCAGAGTACTTGGAGGCTGGTGCCGATATTATTACGACCAATACCACTTGTGCCGATGCTCTGTGTTTGGAGCCTTATGGTTTGCAGTCGCGTTCCTATGAACTGTCGCTGGCGGGTGCGAAGCTGGCTCGTCAGGTGGCAGACCGATATACTACGGCCGACAAGCCTCGTTATGTGGCAGGCTCCGTAGGCCCGACAACGCGAAATCTCACACTCGCGAACGATGTCAAGCGGGAAGATGTCGCTGCGGCTTATGCCGATGTGGTGAGAGGTTTGCTCGATGGTGGTGTGGATATGATACTTGTAGAGACCATCACCGATGCTGTTAATGCTACGGTGGCTGTTGAAGAGGTACGAAAGCAGAACAAGGATATTCCTATCGTTGTGTCGGCAGTTTTGGCTCGTATGGAGGGCCGTGTTGCTTCGGGTGCTACTATTGCGGCATTTTTTGAGAAGCTGCCTATGGAGGAGATTGCGGTGGTCGGTTTTAACTGCACAAATGGTGTTAAGCCATTGGAGAGTGCTTTGAAAACGTTGGCGGCCGCCACCAGAAAGCCAATCATAGCATATCCATCGGTGGGGCAGCCTCCGATGCCGATGACACGATATGTAAAGGATATGGAGCAGTTGTGTCGTTCGGCTATGCTTAATATTGCAGGCGGATGCTGTGGTACGACACCGGCTCACATTGCCGGCATAGCAAAGGCGGCAGCACGCTGGCGTGGACGTAAGTTTGACAAATAGATTAAAAGATAAAGTTATGGATACGAAGGAGTTTCGCCGAGAATTACATCGTCATCCCGAGCTCTCGTTTGAGGAGCATCGTACTGCTCAATTTATTGCCGGAGAGTTGGACGCGTTGGGCATCGAGCATCGACCGATAGCCACTACGGGTGTGTTGGCCCGTATAGAGGGTCGTCGTGGTAATCACCAGCGATGCGTGGTCTTGCGTGCCGATATTGATGCTCTGCCTGTCAGCGAGATGACGGGTGTGGAGTTCGCCTCGCAGAACGAGGGCGTTATGCACGCTTGCGGACACGACTGCCACGCAGCTGTTTTGTTTGGCGTTTTGCGTCGTTTGCAGGCGAATCCCGACTTTGAAGGTACGCTGTTTGGCCTTTTTCAGCCGGGCGAGGAGCTTAATCCGGGAGGGGCTCGCCGTGTGCTGGCAGAGAATCCGTTTGAAGGTTATAAAGTAGCTGCCGTGATTGGCGAGCATGTCGATTCCGATTTGGAAGTAGGCGAGATAGGCTTCTGTCCGGGTAAGTTCATGGCCTCGGCCGATGAACTTCATTTCAAGGTCAGGGGCGTTGGAGGTCACGCTGCTATGCGAGAGAGAATCAAGGATCCTGTGGTAGCTATCTCTGATTTGATATTACGTCTTAATACCTTCAATAGCGATGTGTGCGTGGTATCTATCGGTAATGTCGTGGCTGAGGGTGCTACGAATGTCATTCCAGAGGTGGCTCTCTGCGATGGTACGATGCGTACCTTTGACGAAAAGCTGCGTCAGCGAGTGAAGGATATGATTGCGGGCGTAGTGGAGGAGATAGAGTATAAGTACGATGTCGAGATAGATATGAATCTCGGTGATGGCTATCCTTGCGTCGAGAACGATAAGCAACTCACTTACGAGGCGATGCTGTTGGCTGGCAGCAATGGCTTTAAGGTTGTGGATCTGGACAGACGACCTACGGCGGAGGATTTCGGTTTTTATACCCATATCTACCCGTCGCTGTTCTATCGTCTGGGTGTCGGTAAGGAGTCAGGACGGGCTCATACTGCACTGTTCTTGCCCGATGAGAGGGCCTTGGAGGTTGGCGAGGAGTTTATGACAATGCTCGCACTTAATATTTTGAATCGATGAAAGCAAGAAAGAAAAATACGCGACAAAATAGTGGCAGCTCACGCGATGTAAGAGAGGTGCGTGCCGCCTTTGTCGTAAATATGTTCAGGGAGTTTCCCGACAGAATATTCTCAATCAAGCAGTTGGTGGCAGCCTCTGGCGGTAATTCACGCGATGCTCGTTATGTGGTGCGTGATATTGTTGAGGCGTTGGTTGAGGGTGGCGTTGTGGTGCGACACGGCCACGATAAATACCAACTATCGATGGAGCAGTTGCCTCGTTATGTGGGCGTTGTGGATATGATAGGATCGGGAGCTGCTTATGTCAGGGTTGAGGAGCTGGATAGCGATATATATATCAACCACCGCAATATCAATTTTGCCTTGGATGGCGATAAGGTTGAGGTTGCTCTGCATCGCCCCTCGCATCGTGAGGGGGATAACCCTGAGGGCGCTGTTCTGCGAGTGCTGGAACGCAGCCGCAAACAATATGTCGGAGTGGCAGAGGTGAGTCGTACAGCAATATTCGTGCGACCGGATTCACGCAAACTGCCTATGGATATATTCTTCTCTCGCAAGGAGTATCCACTGGTGAGTGATGGCGATAAGGTTGTTTTCCGTATTACCGACTGGCGTGAGGGCGATAAGAGCCCGCGAGGTGTTATAACCGATGTGCTGGGTCCTGTGGGTGATAACGATGCCGAGATGCACGCCATTCTGGCGGAGTATGACCTGCCGTATAAGTTTGAAAGAGAGGTTGAAGAGGCTGCCAACTCAATAGACGGAACAATTACTGAGGCAGACTATGCTGTGCGTCGCGATTTTCGTGACGTTACAACCTTCACGGTGGACCCTGCCGATGCCAAGGACTTTGATGATGCGTTGTCAATTCGCCGCACCGAAGATGGTCTCTGGGAGGTGGGAGTCCATATTGCTGATGTTACGCACTATGTACGCCCCGGCTCGGTAGTCGATTGCGAGGCACAGGAGAGAGGTACATCGGTCTATCTGGTTGACAGAACAGTTCCTATGCTGCCCGAGAGGTTGTGTAACGACCTCTGCTCGTTGCGTCCTAACGAGGAGAAGCTGGCATTTTCGGCAGTGTTTAAGATGAATGACAATGCCGATGTTTTGGAGGAGTGGTTCGGCTGTACGGTAATATACTCCGACCGACGCTTTACCTATGCCGAGGCACAGGCTCGTATAGAGACAGGCGTGGGCGACTATGCCGAGGAGATTGGCGTGATGAATCGCCTTGCACAGACCCTGCGAAAGGATCGTTTCAAGGCGGGTGCTGTAAGCTTCGAGAGAGCAGAGTTCAAGTTTATTCTTGATGAAAAGGGCAAACCGCTTGGCGTTTATACCAAAGAGCAAAAGGAGGCCAATCAGATGATTGAGGAGTTTATGCTCTTGGCTAATCGCCGTGTAGCAGAGTTCTGCTCGGCACGTGAGGAGAA
The DNA here is from genome assembly GCA_017383445.1 of Alistipes sp. Classification (GTDB taxonomy): domain Bacteria; phylum Bacteroidota; class Bacteroidia; order Bacteroidales; family Rikenellaceae; genus Alistipes. The sequence continues at coordinate 2,272 of JAFNXQ010000129.1, read as the reverse complement.
GGGCCGAAAAGTGCAGCGTTCGATGGTTTATCGTGTACACGATGAGCCGAGTGAGGATAAGTTGGGTCGTTTTCGTGATTTCGTACTGCGTTTCGGCTATCAGTTCCGAGCCTCAAAGGGCCGTTCTGTGGCCAAGGCACTCAATAAACTTATCTCGGAGGTGAAGGGACGCCCCGAGGAGAATGCCATATCGTCGCTTGCTGTAAGAAGTATGGCAAAGGCCTTCTATACAACCGATAATGTGGGGCATTATGGTCTTGCATTCAAATACTATACACACTTCACATCGCCCATTCGCCGCTACCCCGATATGATGGTGCATCGTCTTTTGGCTCGTTATCTGGCAGAGGGTAAGTCTGCAGACAAGCGAGAGCTGGAGTCACAGTGCGTACACTCATCCGAGAGAGAGGTCATAGCATCGGATGCCGAAAGAGCCTCTATCAAGTATAAAATGGTGGAGTTTATGCAGGATAAAATCGGCGAGATGTTCAAAGGTCACGTTTCGGGTATGAGTGAGTGGGGTGTATATGTTGAACTGAACGATACCCACATAGAAGGTATGGCTTACCTGCGAGATATTGAGGGTGACTACTATGTATATGACGATGCCCGTTTTGAGGTTGTCGGACAGCGTACGGGTCGCCGCATAACCTTTGGCGATGAGGTGTGGATTCGTGTCAAGGGTGTTGATATGCGTCGTCGCACACTCGATTTTGAACTTATTGTAAGTACCAAACGATGAGCCGGCAGAATGAAATATTTGCAAAGGCTCGGGATAGGGTAGCACTGTCGCGAGAGGAGGCCTATTGGTTGTGGGAGGAGGCTCCGTTGGAGAGACTTGCTCTGACGGCTGACGAGGTGCGTCGGGAAGTTGTCCCTGATAAGAATATGGTTACGTGGCAGATAGACCGTAATGTAAATATTACGAATGTCTGCATTTCGGGATGTAAGTTCTGTAATTTCCATTGTAAACCTCATCAGACGGAGAGAGCTTTCATTACAACGATTGACGAGTATCGCCAGAAGATAGACCGTATGCTGGAGCTGGGTGGTGACCAGCTGCTGTTGCAGGGTGGCTTGCATCCAAGACTCGGAATAGAGTTTTACGAGGAACTGTTCTCAACGCTGAAAGAACTCTATCCGCAAGTGCGTCTGCACGCATTGGGTGCTCCCGAAGTGGCTCATATAGCGAAGATTAGCAATATCTCTCCGCGTGAGGCTTTGCAGCGTCTGGTAGTGGCCGGTCTGGACTCTCTGCCCGGAGCCGGAGCCGAGATTTTGAACGAGGATGTCCGCCGTGCTATATCTCCCGCAAAGCCCTCGGCGAGGGAGTGGCTAGATGTGATGCACGAGGCTCATTTGATGAATCTGCCCACTTCGGCAACGATGATGTACGGTCATATTGAGTCGCCGAGTCAGAGGGTGGATCACCTGCTGGCCATACGCGATTTGCAGGCGGAGTGTCCTACTGGTAACTGGGGCTTTATAGCCTTTATCCCGTGGATTTTCCGCTCTACGGGAACCCGTTTGGAGCAGGAGGGTGTCAAGTCGCATTTTTCACCGTTGGAATACATCCGCATAATAGCAGTCAGTCGCTTGATTTTGAATAATATAAACAATATTCAGGCTTCGTGGCTGACGGTGGGTAAATCGACGGCACAACTTGCCCTTCACAGCGGAGCAAACGATATGGGCTCAATTATGATTGAGGAAAATGTAGTGTCGAGTGCCGGAGCCCACAATGAGTTCGATGCAGAGGGTATCCAAAAGGCTATTCGAGAGGCTGGCTTCACGCCGCAATTACGCGACCAGCTATACCGCAAAAGAGAGTATCGTACAAAGCTAAACGAATAAAATTGCAATAAATGCACGCTAATAAATTAAAATTTATTACCTTTGCACTCCGAATTGAAAATTTGAAAGATTGAAAATAATAAATAATTAACTGCAAACTATGAAAATTACAAGAGAACAGCGTGAGGTAGGTACCTCGGTATTGAAGGTTGTTGTTGGCGAGGCTGACTATGGCGAAAGTGTAGAGAAGGCTCTGCGTGAGTATAAGCGTAAGGCCAATATCCCCGGTTTCCGTCCGGGTATGGTGCCTATGGGCGTAGTTCGTAAGATGTACGGCAAGGGCGTAGTTGCAGAGCAGGCTTATAAGTTGGCTTCAAACTCTGTATTCGAGTACTTGCAGAAGGAGAATATCGACTATGTAGGCGATGTTATCCCTTCAGAGGAGCAGGGCGACTTCGATTTCGAGAATAACACCGAG
>JAFNXQ010000128.1 GCA_017383445.1 Alistipes sp. | reverse complement strand
GGTTTTAATGTGACTATTCCCTATAAGCAGCAGATTATCCCCTATCTCGATGAGTTAAGTTCGGAGGCAGGTAATATTGGTGCGGTAAACTGCGTGAAGATTATGGCGGATGGCCGTCGTATTGGCTATAATACCGATGTGGAGGGTATTCGTCTGTCGCTGAATAAGTTATTGGGTGGGTATGCTCCCGATGCGGCTCTGGTACTGGGTACGGGCGGAGCATCGCAGGCGGTGCAGTATGTGCTTGCGGAGAGAGATATCCCCTATCAGATTGTATCTCGCGATACGGCACGGGGAAACCTCACCTATGACGACCTCTCGCCGGAGGTGATGGCTACGCATCAGCTCATAATCAACACCACTCCTGTCGGAATGTATCCTGACGTTGAGAAGGCTCCAAAGCTGGATTATTCGTTGCTGACGCCTGCTCACTATATTTTTGACCTTGTCTATAACCCCACCACTACCCGTTTTATGGAGCTGGGGGCAAAGCAGGGGGCACACACCCTTTCGGGCCTCGATATGCTCTATGCACAGGCCGAGGCTGCATGGGCTATATGGCAGGAGTAAAAGATTGGTTATCTGCCTCTTATCTCTCGGCATAGGCCGACAGAATCTCCTGTACTCTCTCGATGTCACTCTTGCGGACAACCAATTGTGCCGGCATAACGCCTGCTACATATACTGCCGACATAATCTCATTGCGAATCGTTGAGTAGATACCCTCACTCTCCAAAATTGATTGATCCCATAATGCGTCGTTTACCGAGTCGTATTCGCGTAAAACAACCAGATTATTCTCATTCATAGACGGTTGTATTTTGGTCTTTAACAAAGTTAATTATTTTGTTGAAAACTTGCAATGAACAAACCAAAATATTCTGTTTTTTAATTGTATATTTGTATGGATTTCCGCCGTATGGATTTAGTGAGGTCGTAAATGGTTGATTGTGAATGAAAAAGACGCTTTATATACTTGCTGTAATACTGACTTTGGGCTATGTGGTTTGGAGTCTGTGTATTATGTCGCAGAGAGGGGTGTTTGGTCGTAGCGAGGGGCTAAATCTGCAACGGATGGAGCAGGCCGACAGCGCTATCTATCGGACCATAGCCGATGGCGAGTTCCCCGGTGCGGTGCTGTGTGTCGTGAGGCGTTCAGCCGATGGCGAGTCTATGGGCGAGATAGAGTATTTGAAGGCTTATGGTCATCGTGCCATTCTCTCGGCTGATGGGAGGATGGATAGCGTCGAGATGACGGAGGATGCCGTATTTGACCTTGCATCGCTGAGCAAGTGTGTGGGCACTACCCTTGCGTTTATGCGTCTGGTGGAGGATGGCAAGGTAAGGCTTACGGACAGGGTGGATCGCTATATAGAGGATTTCAAGGCGTGGGATAGCATTGCCGAGCCTGAAAAGGGCAAGCGTCGTATTGCGAAGACGCCACAGGTGGTCGAGAGTGAGGATATCACTATTCAGCATCTGCTGACCCATACATCGGGTCTGCCGGCCTTTATCAATGTGCAGAAGTTTGTGCAGCGATGCACAGAGAATGGAGCTACGCAGGATGTGCTGCGTGATTCGCTGGTGCGTCATATAGCAACGGAGTCGAAACGACTCTCACGTCCGGGCGACAAGGTGCGATACAGCTGTCTTAATTTTGTCATTCTGCAAGCTATAATAGAGCAGATTGCGGCGTGTGGGTTGAATGACTTTGCAGCGACCGAGGTGTTTGGGCCGTTAGGATTGAAAAATACCTGGTATAACGCATTGGATGCCGCTACAAGACCTTTTGATGCCACTACACCCATTGTGCCTACGGAGAGGCAGGCCGACGGCACGGTGCTCTATGGCGAGGTACACGACCCTATCGCACGCGTGATTAACCGCGGAGTGTCGGGTAATGCGGGGCTCTTCTCTACGGCGGAGGATTTGGCGGTTGTGGCCTCGATGCTGATGAACGGAGGCGTTGTGCGTCTGCCGAAGGCGGGCATGCTGGGGAAGATCGGTTTTACGACACCCGTCAGACTCTATTCCGAGCAGACTATTGAGAGATTCTTCCAGATACCGGAAGTTTATGTCGGACAGCATACGAGGGCCCTGGGTTGGGATGCAGCATACGATAAGGGTGGCTGCTATGGCGACTTAATGACGGCCGATAGCGTGGCGAGCCATACGGGTTATACGGGTACTTCGATGGCGATAGACACTGCCGAGGGTGTTGCCGTGATACTATTGACCAACCGGGTACACCCCACCGATACGGGCTCACTGTCGCGTACGCGTGCTGTGGTGTCGAACATTGTTATGTCGGCGTTGGAATAAAAATTTTAGTGTGTCAGAATTTGACATTCGGGCGGAGTAGCTTTGCTGAAAAATTCTGACTGATGGAGATAAAAGAGAGAAAAAAGATTATGCAGGATTTTGTTCATCTTCACGTACATTCACAGTACTCTATTTTGGATGGTCAGGCGAGTATTCAACGTCTGGTCGATAAGGCTATTGCCGATGGTCAGCGTGGTATTGCACTCACCGACCACGGTAATATGTTTGGCGTGAAGGAGTTCTGGAACTATGTAAAGAAGAAGAACGGAGCCCGTCGTGACAAGATTAAGGAGGTGAGCAAGGCGATTGCCAAACTGCAGGAGGAGGTGGATGCCGAGCCAAACACCTCGGAGGAGAAACTGACCGAACTGGCACGACTGAAAGCCGAGCTGGATGCCCTGCCCAAGGAGGAGTTCAAGGGTATCATAGGTTGTGAGGTGTATGTGGCTCGCCGAGGTCTGCACTTCAAGGAGGGTAAGCCCGACCAGAGTGGTTATCACCTTATATTGTTAGCGAAGAATACAAAGGGTTATCACAACCTCATAAAGATAGTCTCAAAGGCGTGGACCGAGGGTTTCTATATGCGTCCGCGTACCGACCGAGCAGAGCTGGAGAAGTATCACGAGGGACTCATCTGCTGCTCGGCCTGCCTGGGTGGTGAGATACCTCGCAAGATACAGGCTGGTGATATGGCGGCTGTGGAGGAGGCTATACAGTGGCACAAAAACCTCTTTAAGGAGGATTACTACTTGGAATTGCAGCTGCATAAGGCTACCGTTGAGAGGGCCAACCACGACACATACAAGGAGCAGCGGGCGGTGAATGAGCAGCTCATAGCGTTGGCTGCAAAGCACAACATCAAGCTCATCTGCACAAACGACGTTCACTTTGTGGACGAGGAGCACGCCGAGGCTCACGACCGTCTGATTTGTCTTTCGACGAGCAAGGACCTCGATGACCCGAAGCGAATGCTCTACTCGAAGCAGGAGTGGATGAAGACGCGTGCAGAGATGAACGCCATATTTGAGGATATGCCCGAGGCGTTGAGCAACACGATTGAGATATGCAACAAGGTGGAGAGCTACTCCATCGACCACTCCCCCATTATGCCCAACTTTGAGATTCCTGCGGAGTTCGGCACCGAGGAGGAGTATCGTGCCCGCCTCTCGGAGGAGGATCTCTTCAACGAGTTTACGCGTGACGAGAACGGCAACGTGGTGATGGAGGAGAGTGAAGCCCACAAGAAGATTGAGAAGTTAGGTGGCTACGACAAGCTCTACCGCATTAAGTTTGAGGCTGACTATCTGGCTCACCTCACGATGATAGGAGCCAAGAAACGCTATGGCGACCCGCTGTCGCAGGAGGTGGAGGAGCGTTTGAAGTTTGAGCTGCATATTATGAAGACGATGGGTTTCCCTGGCTACTTCCTCATAGTGCAGGACTTTATCTCGGCGGCACGCGAGCAGCTCGATGTGTCGGTAGGTCCGGGTCGTGGCTCGGCGGCTGGTTCGGCGGTGGCATATTGCCTGGGAATCACGCAGATTGACCCTATAAAGTATGATTTGCTGTTTGAGAGATTCCTCAATCCTGACCGTATATCGCTGCCCGATATCGACATCGACTTCGACGATGATGGTCGTGGTCGCGTGCTTAACTGGGTGACGCAGAAGTATGGCAAGGAGAAAGTTGCCCACATCATCACCTATGGCACGATGGCGACGAAGATGGCATTGAAGGATGTTGCCCGCGTGCAGAAGTTGCCGCTGGCGGAGTCTGACCGCCTGTGTAAGCTGGTACCCGACCGTATTCAGGACCCTAACGACAAGGATAAGACTCTGAAGATAAACCTCAAAAATGCTATCTCGGCCGTGCCGGAGCTGAAGGCTGCCGAGGAGTCGGCAGACCCTATAATGCACGATACTATCAAGTATGCCAAGATGGTGGAGGGTAACGTGCGAGGTACGGGTGTGCATGCCTGCGGTACGATTATATGCCGTGACGACATCACCGATTGGGTGCCTGTCAGCACCGCTGATGACAAGGAGACGGGCGAGAAGATGCTCGTGACGCAGTATGAGGGTGCTGTGATTGAGGATACGGGACTTATCAAGATGGACTTCCTCGGCTTGAAGACCCTCTCTATCATCAAGGATGCCGTAGCAAACGTTAAGGCTACGCGAGGCGTAGAGATTGATATCGACAACATCTCAATCGAGGACCCTGCCACATATAAGCTATATTGCGAGGGCCGTACCGTTGGTACTTTCCAGTTTGAGTCGCCCGGTATGCAGAAGTACCTTCGTGAGTTGAAACCCTCGACGTTTGAGGATTTGATTGCGATGAATGCCCTCTATCGCCCAGGTCCGATGGATTATATTCCAGACTTTATTGACCGTAAACACGGTCGTAAGCCTATCGAGTATGATATCGATCTGATGGAGAAGTATCTGAAAGATACCTATGGTATTACGGTCTATCAGGAGCAGGTGATGCTTCTCTCTCGTCTGCTGGGCGGATTTACCCGAGGCGAGTCAGATACCCTTCGTAAGGCAATGGGTAAAAAGATTAAGTCGAAGCTAGATGAGCTGAAACCCAAATTTATCAACGGAGGTCAGTCCAATGGCCACGATCCTCAGGTTCTGGAGAAAATTTGGGCAGACTGGGAGAAGTTTGCCTCTTATGCGTTTAATAAATCGCACGCCACTTGTTATTCGTGGTGTCTTCGGCATCACCCTCCAGAATGAGAATCTGGCTGTAGGTACATTGTTGATCCTCTTCGCCATCGGCTACGTCCTCTTCTGCAAGGCCGACAAGCTGAACAAGGAACGCGTTGCTTAAGAAATAATACCGCCAGGCATCGCCTGGCGGTATTATTTATGGGTTATTTATAGATGTCGTTCATCCAGGTATCAAAGTCCATGGCACTGAACTGGATATCCTGTTCGGAGGGGTACTGATAGCGCAAGCTCCACAGATGGTCC
>JAFNXQ010000127.1 GCA_017383445.1 Alistipes sp. | reverse complement strand
TGATGATGGACGGTGTAGCGATTATTATCTCTCCGCTTATTGCACTGATGAAAAATCAGGTGGATGCTATGCGTACCTTCTCAACCGAATCGGGTATCGCACACTTCCTGAACTCATCACTCAACAAGACTGCTATCAATCAGGTCCGTCAGGATGTTCTGGACGGCAAGACAAAACTGCTGTACTTTGCTCCCGAATCGCTGACCAAGGAGGATAATGTCGCCTTCCTTCGCAAGATAAAGATTTCGTTCTACGCTATCGACGAGGCACACTGTATCTCGGAGTGGGGTCACGACTTCCGTCCGGAGTACAGACGTATCCGCCCAATCATAAACGATATAGGTCAGGCTCCGTTGATTGCTCTTACAGCAACGGCAACCCCCAAGGTGCAGATGGATATCCAGAAGAACCTCGGTATGACAAATGCAGCCGTGTTCAAGTCATCGTTCAATCGCCCCAACCTTTTCTACGAAATCCGTCCCAAACATAATGCTGACCACGAGATTATCCGCTTCATTAAGCAGAAGGCGGGCAAGAGTGGTATCATCTACTGCTTGAGCCGAAAGAAGGTGGAGGAGCTGGCTGAACTGTTGATGGCAAATGGCATCAAGGCTTTGGCATATCACGCCGGTATGGATGCACAGACGCGAGCCAACAATCAGGATGACTTCCTTATGGAGAGGGTTGATGTTATCGTGGCAACTATTGCTTTCGGTATGGGTATCGATAAACCCGATGTGCGATATGTCATCCACTACGATATACCGAAGTCATTGGAGGGCTATTATCAGGAGACAGGTCGTGCCGGTCGTGATGGTGGTGAGGGTCATTGCCTTACGTTTTACAGCTACAAGGATATCCAGAAGCTGGAGAAGTTTATGCAGGGTAAGCCTGTTGCCGAGCAGGAGATAGGTAAGCTGCTGCTGCTCGAAACGGTTTCTTATGCCGAGAGCTCTATGTGCCGCCGTAAGACGCTGTTGCACTATTTTGGAGAGGAATATACGGAGAACGATTGTGGCTGTTGCGACAACTGTGTCAATCCGCGCCCGAAGATTGACGCCAAGAAGGATATGTGTTTGGTACTGGAGACTTTGGCTGCTATCGGCGATAAGTTTAAGTCCGACCATCTGGAGGCTGTCCTTACCGGACGTGTTACGGCACAGATCAAGAGCTATGGACATAATAAGCTGGAGTTCTTTGGCGAGGGAAACGAGCACGATGCCAAATATTGGGGTGCAGTCATTCGTCAGGGTCTTATTATGGGCTTGATAGATAAGAATATAGAGAACTATGGCCTGCTGTCGGTCAATGAGAAGGGCTTGCAGTTTATTGACCATCCCAAGCCTGTTACGGTAACTCTCGATCACGACTACGATGCTGACGAGAAGGATGATGACGTTATGGCAGCACAGGCCGGAAAGGGCGGAGCAGCCGATGAGGAACTCTTCGCGATGCTGAAAGATTTGCGAAAGAAGGTGGCGAAGAAGCATGACCTTCCTCCGTTTGTTATCTTCCAGGATCCTTCGTTGGAGGATATGTCAGTTCAATATCCTATTACTATTGAGGAGATGCAGAATATCTCCGGAGTGGGAGCCGGCAAGGCGGCAAAGTTTGGTGCTGAGTTTATCAAACTTATCAAGGCCTATGTCGAGGAGAAGGATATTGTCCGTCCGCAGGATATGGTTGTGAAGTCGGTGGCAAACAAGTCTGGCAACAAGATTTTCATCATACAGTCTATCGACCGCAAGATGGATTTTGAGGATATTGCGAGGGCGAAGAATCTCGATTTCGACGAGCTGTTGAGTGATGTTGAGGCTATCGTAAATTCGGGAACAAAACTCGATATCTCGTACTATATCGATCAGTTTATGGACGAGGATAAGGCCGAAGATATATACCTCTACTTCAAGGAGGATGCCGAGAGTGACTCTCTGGATGAGGCTATCGAGGAGCTGGGTGCCGACTATACCGAGGAGGAGATTCGTCTTGTAAGAATCAAGTTCCTGTGCGAGGTTGGAAATTAGAAACATTAAAATATAATTGATATGGCATTGATTTATTGTAGAGAGTGCGGTAAGCAGATTTCGGATAACGCTGTGGCGTGTCCTCATTGTGGCTGCACATTGGTAAAGCCTGTGGTTGTGGATCCTAACAAGAGTGACAAGGATTGGCTCACATGTGTATTGTTGAGTTTCTTCCTCGGTGCGCTGGGTATTCATAGCTTCTATGTTGGCAAGACAGCTATCGGTATTGTGCAGATACTGACATTGGGAGGTTGTGGCATTTGGCAACTCATTGACTTTATAATGATTGTCTGTGGTTCATACCGTGATGCCGACGGAAAACTCATTATCAACAAATAGTTGCGAAATAGGTTTTTACAATATTGGAGAGCAATCATAGTTGCTCTCTTTCCGTTATGCCTCTATCTCGTGCCGCGAGGGTGGTTTTTTGATGAGGGGCATACGGTCTGTTTGTGGCATAATTTGACGGGAAACGATTGCTGGGGTTGTGGTATGACCCGTGCATTGGTCTCTGTCGCGTATTTTGATTTTGTGGCAGCGTGGGAATATCACAAAGCCGTAGTGATTGTTGCTCCGCTGCTTTTGTGGGTGTGGGCAAAGTGGATATTACGACTTGTCCGCGATGCAAAAAAGGTAAATAATGAATCTTGTTAGAGCAAAAAAAGCGTTGGGTCAGCACTTTCTGACCGACCTTAACATCGCACGAAAGATATGTGATGCGATGAGTGGTGGCACTGCCGCAGAACCTGCAACGGTTTTGGAGGTGGGCTGTGGTATGGGTGTCCTGACGCAGTTCTTATTGCAGCGTGAAGATATCACTACCTGGGGTGCCGAGATTGACTCGGAGAGTGTGGAGTATCTGCACGAACATTACCCCGATTTCGCACCTCGCCTTGTTGAGGGTGATTTCCTGAAGATGGATTTAAGGGATAAGTTCGGCTCGCCACTGCGTGTGATCGGTAACTTCCCATATAATATCTCGTCACAAATCTTCTTTAAGGTTATTGAAAACCGCGATATCATTCCCGAATGTGTGGGAATGATACAGAAGGAGGTGGCGGTGCGTATCGCTGAGCCGCCGGGCTCTCGTGAATATGGTATTTTGAGTGTCTTGTTGCAGGCGTGGTATGATATTGATTACCTCTTTACGGTGGGCGAGAAGATCTTTAATCCGCCCCCGAAGGTTAAATCGGCGGTCATTCGCTTAAAACGTAACGCCACGGAAAATCTGGGTTGTGACGAAGCACTCTTCGTAAAGGTGGTCAAGGCCTCTTTTGGCCAGCGTCGAAAGATGCTGCGTAATTCTCTGAAATCGGTCTTTGGCGACTTCGGTGGGGCAGAGCATCGTTTCTTTACGCAGCGTGCCGAGCAATTGTCGGTTGCCGATTTTGTGGAACTCACAAATTGGGTTGCAGAGAATAAATAAAGAAAAAGAGCAAAGATGATCTTTGCTCTTTTTTTGTTTAACCCACCACGACTGTAACCAAATCTTCGGGTCGGAGATATTTCTGTGCCAGAGCCTGTAGCTCTTCGGGCGTTGTCTGGCGTATGCGTTCCAGATTTTGCTGAATGTGCGAGTTGTCGAAGCCGCAGAGTATATTCTCGGTTGTAACATCGGCAATGCCGAATGGCCCGTCAAGGATACGCATCATCTCGCCCGCCATAATATTCTTAACCAGCGACAGCTCCTCCTCCGATACGGGCTCTTGTCGCAGAGTCTCTATCTCGCGGGCTATTTCCTCCAATGCGGCCTCTTTCACTTCGTATCCAACCTGTGTGGCAAGGGCAAGATAGCCTGCCTGCTGGAAGTTTACCATCGCTGAATAGACGCCATAGGTAAAGCCGTTTCTCTCACGCAAATTCTGCATCAGACGCGAGCCAAAATAACCTCCTAAAATGGTTGATAGCACCTGCATAGGTATAAACTCTTCGTGTGTGCGGCCGAAAAGCATACGTCCCATTCGTATAGAAGCCTGAACAGCCTCGTCGTGGGGAATGAACATCTGATGGGTAGTGTGTACGGGTGGAGATACAAACTCATTATCAGCGGTGGCGTGTGGCAGCGACTCGGTTATTGACAACACGCGTTGCAGAACATCGTCGGTCAGGTCGCCACTGCACACAACTATACAACCTTCGGCCGTATAACAACGGCGATAGTGGTCTGATAGCATCTCCGATGTGATATCATCGTACCTCTCTTCGCTGTATGATATGCCGTAGGGGTGCTCTGCTCCGAACATCGCTTTTGCAAAATTTTCGCGTGCTATATGCTCCACCTTGCGGCGTTCGATGGTCAGTTGCTGCTTGCGTTTTGCACAATATGTTGCGGTCTCCTCCTGCGGAAAGGTGGGGCGAAGTATCACCTCCTCGATAATCTCTGCTGTCTGTGAAAAGAATTTCGAAAGCGTGCAGAATGTGATGTATGCGTGGTCGCGGTCGATGTTTATGTCGAAATATGACCCGTAGTAATCCAGTCTCTCGGCTATCTGCTGGGCCGACAGATTCTGACTTCCCTCGGCCAGCATATTGGCCGTAGCCGATGCTATGAAGGGGTGTAATTGTCGTGTCGAACCTGCCTCAAAGACAAATGATATGCGAACAACCTTGTATTCGGGGCACTTTATTGCGTATATCGAAGTCCCGTTCTGGGCAACTATTCTCTCTGCTGCGGGAACTTTTATTGTTGTGGGTATTGTTATCTCTGGCTGTCTCATTTTCCTGCTCTGTAAATAAGTGTTGATGAGTTCTCCTCTCGGAAGATGCGTTGTGCAAAATCGGCTATGTCGCTGCGTTGCAATGAACGATATACCTCCACCTCGCGGTTGATGAGTGGCAGGTCGCCAATCATCTCGTAGTAGCCCAGATTCATCGCTTTGTTCATCACGTTAAGCTCGCCAAAGAGGGTGTTTGCCTCAAATTTATTTTTTACCTTCTCTATCTCGTAGTCCGAAATCTTACCTTGCTGCAACTCCGATATCTCCTCCCAAAGAGCCGCTTCGGCCTGCTCTTCGGTGGTTGATGGCAGCAGTTGTCCCGTAAAGCAGAATGTGCCGCAATCGACATCACCGGAGATATAGGCATTGACCGAAGAGAACAGACGCTTCTTCTTTATCAGGCGTTCGTATAGTCGTGCCGAGTCGCCACCTGCCAGGAGGTCGGAGGCCATATCTCCCAGAAAAAAGTCGCGTGAGAGGCGGTCGCCCATATGAAAGGCAATGATGATAACCGTCGCCGGAACGTCGCGTTCAATCTCTTTGCGTCTGGCCTCGGTCTGCACCGGCTCGACGGGAATTATGTCGTGTGGAGTGCAGTCGTTTGAGATTGGTGCAAACCACTTTTCGGCCAAGGCGAAGACCTCATCTTCAGCGATATTTCCAGATATCGAGAGTATGGCATTTGAGGGTTGATAATAGCGGTTGTAGAAGGCTCGTATCTCCTCTGCGGAGGCCTGCTCGATATGATCGGGTGAGAGTCCGATGGTCGCCCAGCGATAGGGGTGAGTGGTGTAAACCAACTCACGCAAAAGCATATTTATATCGCCGTAGGGCTGGTTGAGGTAACGCTGTCTAAACTCTTCTATTACAACTCTTTTTTCAATGCTGATAGCTTTCTCCGACAGGTTTAGTCCGTGCATACGGTCACTCTCTAACCATAGAGCTGTCTGAATGTTGTCAGTCGGCAGAGTTATGTAAAAATTGGTATAGTCATTGTTTGTGAAAGCGTTGTTCTCTCCGCACGCCATCTGGACCGGTGTGTCGAAGTCGGCGACATTGTGCGTGCCACGAAACATCAGGTGTTCGAACAGGTGTGCCAATCCCGTGCAGGATGGTTTCTCGTTGCGGGCTCCCACCTTGTAGAGTAGGTTTACGGCGGCGAGTTGCGATGTGCAGTCTCTGTTGGCCAGAACCGTAAGTCCGTTGTTTAATATGTGTTTTGTATATGTAATCATATTGCCTTATCTCCTCTTGTTGAGGGTTTGCAAATATAGTGACTTTTTTGGAATCCTTCGTTATGCTACGGAATGGAAATGTTGCTGCTTTGGTTATGATGACAGGGTGGATATTCCGCCGGGAACTTGGACATAGTGAAAAACAGAGGCTGTGAGAGCTAAAAAATGAAAAAATATTGAATATTCTTGAAATAAATTGCTACCTTTGCACGAATTTGGATCTTTGCATAAAGTATATACTTTATCTTCCAATCGGGATGCAGGGCATATATGTTTGACCGAGCATCGTTTATGGACAGGAAATAACACAATACAAACAAAATAAAAAAAGTTAGTTATGTCAGAGAAGAAATTTATTACTTGTGATGGTAACTACGCAGCAGCGCATATCGCGTACAAATTTTCAGAGGTAGCTGCTATCTATCCTATCACACCTTCATCGACTATGGCCGAGTATGTGGACGAGTGGGCCGCACAGGGCCAGAAGAATATGTTTGGCGAGACCGTTAAGGTTGTTGAGATGCAGTCAGAGGCTGGTGCTGCCGGTGCCGTTCACGGCTCTTTGCAGAGTGGTGCATTGACTTCAACTTTCACAGCATCGCAGGGCTTGCTTTTGATGGTGCCCAATATGTACAAGATTGCGGGTGAGTTGCTCCCCGGCGTGTTCCACGTGTCGGCTCGTGCTTTGGCGGCACAGTCATTGTCAATCTTTGGCGACCATCAGGACGTTATGGCAACACGCCAGACAGGTTTTGCTATGTTGGCAACATCATCTGTTCAGGAGGTTATGGACCTCGCTGGTGTAGCTCATATCGTTGCGTTGAAGGCTCGTGTTCCATTCCTTCACTTCTTCGATGGATTCCGTACATCTCACGAGATTCAGAAGGTGGAGATTATCGACGATGCTTCGCTGACATCATTGCTCGACCGCGATGCTTTGAAGGCATTCCGTGCAGCGGCTCTTAACCCAGAGCATCCTGTAACTCGCGGTACTGCACAGAACCCCGATATCTATTTCCAGACTCGTGAGGCGTCTAACAAGTTCTACGATGCTGTTCCCGATATGGTTGCCGATACTATGGCAAAGATTTCTCAGATTACAGGTCGTTGCTACAAGCCTTTCACATACTATGGTGCGGCTGATGCCGAGAATGTAATCGTGGCTATGGGCTCTGTAACAGAGACTATCAAGGAGACTATCGACTAT
>JAFNXQ010000126.1 GCA_017383445.1 Alistipes sp. | reverse complement strand
GTAGGTACCTACCAGATAGCCGATAAAAGTACCCGCAAGTGTCAGGATGGCGACTATCTCTGTACGCAGGTTGTGTCGCAGGGCAATGATTACTATCATCGCAATTGTGAGTACCGTCAGAGGCACGGCATCCATATAGTGAATTATGTGGCTGACGGCAGCAATTACGGCGTGGGCAATTGCAAACAGATGTATGATGACAGGTGTGGAAAAGTAACTCTTTTTCATCTGCAAAACCTTAAATATCGAATAAAGGTAACGATTTTTTTGGTTTCTGCAAAATTTCAAAACGATTTGAACTATATGAACAATATAACCAAATGATTATTGCATAGATAGGTATTTTCTTAAATTTTTTAATAATATTTCCCTCTGCTTTTTATAATTTTATATTCGTCTATTTGCTTTTACCGTTCGTCCGGTTTATTTTACCATTCGTCAGTTTATGGTTGGTTGATTGATAACGGAATTTTATTTTTGTATGACTATAAATATAATGTAACGAAATGGCAACAAAACCAAACCTATCTTTCTGGCAGCTATGGAACCTCAGCTTCGGCTTCTTCGGAGTTCAGATTGCATACGCCTTACAGAGTGCAAATATCAGCCGAATATTTGCTACGCTCGGTGCTGATCCGCACGATTTGAGCTACTTTTGGATTCTACCCCCGTTGATGGGTATGATTGTGCAGCCGCTGGTCGGAACGTGGAGTGACAAGACCTGGTGTCGCTGGGGTCGTCGCAAGCCCTACCTCTATGTCGGAGCCATCGTGGCAGTGCTTGTTATGGCACTTCTGCCCAATTCGGGAAGTTTCAACCTCACGGTGAAGGCTGCTATGTCTTTCGGCCTTGTGATGTTGATGCTGCTCGACACCTCAATCAATATGGCTATGCAGCCATTCAAGATGATGGTGGGCGATATGGTAAATGAGGAGCAGAAGTCAAAGGCCTACTCTATCCAGAGTATGCTCTGCAATGCCGGCTCATTGGTCGGATACCTCTTCCCTTACCTCTTCACCTGGTTTGGTATCAGCAACATTGCCCCCGAGGGCGTGATACCCGATTCGGTGACCTATTCGTTCTATGTGGGAGCTGTAATCCTGCTCTTGTGTGTGCTTTATACGGGTATGTCTGTCAAGGAGATGCCTCCGCAGGAGTACGCCAAGTTCCATAATATCACCGAGGAGGAGAAGAGTGAGAAGAAGGACCTGCTTCATCTTCTGCTCAATGCACCCAAGGCTTTCTGGCAGATTGGTCTGGTGCAGTTCTTCTGCTGGTTTGCGTTCCTCTATATGTGGAACTACACCACAGGCGGTATCGCCGACAATGTGTGGGGTACAACCGACACAGCATCGGAGGCTTATCAGGCTGCGGGTAACTGGGTAGGCGTGTTGTTCGCCGTTCAGGCTGTCGGTTCGGTGTTGTGGGCTATGGTTCTGCCTCTGTTCCGCAAAATGAAGGTCGGATACTCTGTGAGCCTCGTTCTGGGTGCCATAGGTTTCATCTCTACCTTCTTTATCCACGATCAATACCTTTTGTTTATATCATTCCTCCTCATCGGCTGTGGCTGGGCTGCAATGCTCGCTATGCCGTTTGCTATGCTGACAAACTCACTGTCGGGTAGCTCTATGGGAGCTTATCTCGGTCTGTTCAACTGTACAATCTGCCTGCCACAGATTATCGCAGCCCTGCTGGGTGGTGTTATCCTTGCTCTGGTGGGCGGCTCGCAGATTATGATGCTTGTTGTGGCCGGAGTATCGCTGTTGTTGGGTGCCGTTGCGGTAGCCTTCATCTCGGAGAAAGGAGCAAATGCTAAATAAATGATAAATCACAATTAATTTTACCTAATTATTAACTAACACAAAAAACACTATGAGAAAAATTCTCACTATGTGCCTGGGAATCTTCCTGTTAGGAATGATTGCTCCCTCCTTCGCTGTTGCACAGAACAGCAAGCTGGAGGTAAAGGGCGTTGTGGTGGACGCCTCTGGTGCTCCCGTTATCGGAGCTTCGGTTTTTGAGGTTGGAGCCACAAATGGTACTATTACCGACGCTAATGGCGAGTTCGCACTTAAAGTTAAGGACGGTAATTCAATGGTCAGCATCAGCTTTATCGGCTACAAGGAGGTACAGCTGATGGCCAATTCAGAGCTTCTGGCACGTGTCGTGCTCGAAGAGGACCTCGAATCTATCGACGAGGTTGTTGTAATCGGTTATGGTGCCGTTAAGAAGGACGATATGACCGGTTCGGTGATTGCCGTTAAGGCGGAGAATATCAACCGCGGTGCTGTGACCTCTCCACAGGAGATGTTGCGTGGTAAGGTCCCCGGTGTGAATATCACATCAGGTGACGGTACTCCCGGCGGCGGTTCAGAGATTCGTATCCGTGGTGGTGCATCACTCTCAGCCAACAACAACCCGCTTATCGTTATTGACGGTGTGCCCGTTGCAGAGGGTGCCGGTGTAGGTATGGGTAACGGCCTTTCGATGGTTAACCCCAACGATATCGCTTCGTTCACCGTGTTGAAGTCTGCTTCTGCAACTGCCATCTATGGTTCACGTGCGTCAAACGGTGTGATTATCATCACTACAAAGCAGGGTGCTGGTGACATCAATGTATCTTATAACGGTAGCGTCAGCTTGCGTCACAACTACAACTCATTGGATTTGATGAATGCTGCCGAGTTGAAGGAGTATGTCACTTCGGCTGTTGGTGATAAGGCTGATGCTCTCTACGGCGAGGCTGACACCGATTGGCAGGATAAGATTTTCCGTCTGGGTCTTACTACCGACCACAACATCTCTGTATTCGGTGGTGCGTTGGATAATAAATTGCCGTTCCGTGCAACAGTTGGTTACAACTACGATCAGGGAACTCTCAAAACATCTGACAACAGACGTGCAACTGTGGGTATCAACCTTTCACCCAAGTTCTTCGAGAATCACCTCTCTGTACAGCTCAACGCAAAGGGTATCTACAACAAGGCTAACTATGCCGACACTGGTGCTATCGGTGCTGCGGTAAATCTTGACCCCACACAGACTCCTTTCGATATCTATGGCGAGAATAATGGTTTCTGGAACTGGTCAACTGACCTTGCTCCCATCAACCCATTCTCTCTGTTGTATGACCAGTGGAATCGCAACGAGTCTTACCGTGCTATGGGTAACTTGCAGGTGGACTACAAGGTACACGGCTTGGAGGATTTGAGCTTCAACCTTAACCTCGGTCTGGACGTTACATCTACAAAGGGTGATAAGGGTAACCAGCCCAACTCAATTATGGCAAACCGCGATGGCGATGGTAACTATAAGACTCGTGGTCGCTTTGAGAACTATAAGAACCTCCACCGCAACCAGCTTTTGGAGTTCTATGCAAACTATGCAAAGGAGATTGGTATCCACAACCTGAATGTTATGGCCGGTTACTCTTGGTCGGAGAACTACTCAAAGACAAGCAGCTGGAGCTATGGTCGTATGGCTGATGGTACCAACAATCTTATCGCAGCTACTACACCTGCTACAAAGAATGTCCTGGTTTCATTCTATGGCCGTATCAACTACTCTATCGACTCTCGTTACCTCTTCACTGCTACAATGCGTGCCGACGGTTCTTCACGCTTCGTGGGTAACAACCGTTGGGGTTACTTCCCATCAGCAGCGTTCGCTTGGAATATCGCTAACGAGAACTTTATGAAGGATCAGAAGGTTGTCTCTGCTTTGAAGCTTCGTCTGGACTGGGGTATCACGGGTCAGCAGGAGTTCGGTGAGGACTATGCCGCTATCCAGTACTCAGAGATTTCACAGGATCCTACCAACCAGTATCCTTTGGGCGGTGGTGATTATTATTTCCCCGTTAAGCCACACGCTTTCAACCCCGCTTTGAAGTGGGAGGAGACAACTACCTATAACGTTGGTTTGGACTTCGGCTTCTTCGGTGGCCGTATAAACGGTTCGGTTGATGTTTAAAAGCGTGACACAAAGGATTTGCTCTCTCGCGTATCTGTTGCGTTGGGTGGTAACTTCAGTAACTATGTATATCAGAACATCGGTTCAATGGAGAATCAGGGTGTTGAGGTCGCTTTGAACTTCGTTCCCGTAGAGACCAAGGACTGGCGTCTGGATATCGGTTTGAATGGTACATTCCAGAAGACCGAGATCAAGACCCTGCCTTCGGAGGCTATCGAGATGGGTAACGGTGGTGGCGGTACCGGTAACAAGCTGCAGCGTCACGTTGTAGGTTATACTCCTTACACATTCTACCTCTGGCAGCAGGCTTATGACGCTGATGGCAAGCCTATCCAGAACGCAGTTGTTGACCGCGACGGTGATGGCGAGATTACCAATGCCGACCGTTATATGACCAACAAGAGCCCCAACCCCGACTTCTATTACGGTGTTAATTTGAAGCTCTCTTACAAGAACTGGGACTTCGGTTTCAATGGTCACGGTGCTGTTGGTAACTATATGTTCAACGATGTATTGTGTGGTGGTGCAACCGTTAATTTCAACGATGTTGTAAATAAGGGCTACCTCATCAACACACAGCGAGCAGCTGCGAAGTATGGCTTCACTGCTCCTAATATTGTGGCACAGCGTTGCTCTGACCTCTGGTTGGAGGATGCCTCTTACTTCCGCATGGACGATATCAACCTCGGTTACACATTCCGCGATGTAAACAAGACTGGAATGTCTATCCGCGTTGCTGCCGGTGTTCAGAACGTATTTGTAATCACCGATTACAGCGGTCTGGATCCCGAGTGCTCGGTTGCTGGTGGTGTTGATTCAAACATCTATCCTCGTCCTCGCATTTACAGTGTTCGTTTGGGTATCAACTTTTAATTGGAGGAGACATAGAATATGAAAAAGAATATAATTTTTGGAGCTATTGCAGCGTTGATGCTTACCTCTTGTGTCGGCGACCTGGAGCAGGCACCTATGGCAGGTAATATCGTGAATGGCGTTTACGAGAATGAGGCTTCACGCATGAGTGCATTGGCAAAGGTTTATGGAGGTTTTACCCTCACAGGTCAGAACGGTGCCGGTTCTACCGATATCGATGTATCGGACTCTGGTGCATCTGAGTTTTTGCGTGCTTGGTGGTCTATTCAGACTATCTCTACCGATGAGGCAAAGTGCGTATGGGGCGACTCTTGGGTTGCTGAGGTAGGTGGTAATAAGTGGAGCAGCGTGAAGAACGATGCTATCTATGCTACTTATACCCGTGCTATGATGATGGTGTCGTTTGCTAACGACTTCCTGCGTAATACCAACGATAAGAACGAGGAGATTGCTATCGAACGTACGGAGGTGCGTTTCCTGCGTGCTTTCGCTTACTGGGTATTGCTGGACTGCTATGGTAACCCTCCTTTTGTATTGGAGGATTCAGCAGTGGGTGCAACAAACCCCAAGCAGATCTCTCGTGCCGATCTGTTCGCCTGGTTGAAGAGTGAGTTGGAGGATCTGGTATCAGCCGATTCAAAGATGAAGGCTCCTCACACACAGGTTTATCCCCGTGTAGATAAGGGTGCTGCTTATGGTTTGCTGGCTCGTTTGTGCCTCAACCACAAGACTTATATTGGCAAGGAGGATAGCTCGATTTACGCCGCAGCCGCAGCTGCTGCCGACGAGGTTATCGCTGCTTACGACCTTGCAGAGAACTATAAGGCTCTCTTTATGGGCGACAATGGTGAGAACCCCGATGCTTTGAGTGAGATTGTTTATGCTACCTGCTACGATGCTACCCGCACACAGTCTTATGGTGGTACAAGCTTCTTTATCCTCGCAGGTAAGGGTACTCAGTACTCTTTGGGTGTTGATGGTAACTGGAATGGTCTGGTTGCTTCAACCGACGCTGTGAAGGTGTTTAATATCAATGTTGATGGTGCGGCTGTTCGCAAGGACGATGTTGCTGGTGATGGTGCCGATGTATTCACAAAGATCGACAAGCGAGCTTTGGTATCGCTTGAGGAGAGTGATGCAAAGGATATCGACAACAAGACTTTCGCAAATGGCTGGCACATTGTTAAGTATAACAACAATCACTTCCTCAACCCCGAGGTTGATTTCTCAAAGACAGCGAAGTTCTCTTCTGTTGATTTCCCGTTGATTCGTGCCGGTGAGATGTACCTCGTATATGCCGAGGCTATGGCTCGCAAGGATGGTGGTCAGACCTCTGATGCCAAGGCTGTAGAGTATATCAAGGCTTTGCAGAGTCGTGCAGGTATGGCTTCACCTACCGTTACAGGTACAACTGTCAGCCTTGATCAGATCTTCGACGAGATCTCTCGCGAGATGTTCTGGGAGGGTCAGCGTCGTACAACTCTTATCCGTTTCGACCGTTACTCTTCTGCTAACTATCTGTGGCCTTTCAAGGGTGGTGTTGAGAATGGTGTAGGTTTCAACAAGAACCTGGAGCTCTTCCCATTGCCTGCTGATGATTTGTTGGCAAACGACAACCTTACACAGAACCCCGGTTATAATAACTAACGAAAAAATTGAACAACGATGAAATTTTTGAGATATATTTCAATCTTTGCCGCAGCATCATTGCTCTTCGCTTGCTACGAGGACGATAAGATGATGGCTTTGCCGGCAGATGAGGTTGTGGCTCCCGTTATGAACGATATGACAAGTATCGTTGTTGATGAGGATAACCTCAATAATGAAGTAACCTTCACTTGGAGTGAGGTGGATTACGGCTATCCTGCCGAGGTTACCTATTCACTCTTTGCAAACTATCAGGATGTAGATTACCAGATTGGTCAGTCTTACACACCCTCTTACACCATTACCAAGGAGAATCTGAACAATGCTTTGGTTAATACCAAGGGTCTGGCTGTTCCCGAGAATGCGACTTCGACAGTCTATTTCTATGTAACATCAAACATCTCGGCTGGTAACGATACCTATGCAAAGCGTTCAAACGCTATTCAGATGGATATCACTACCATCAAGTCAACAGCGGCTCCATGGGTACGTCGTCCGTTGTATATCGCCGGTAACTTCCAGGGCTGGGCTCCCGATGCTCGTGGTCCCGTATTGTGGGAGAATGGCGAGAATACCGATGTATATGAGGGTCTTGTATATCTTGGTGCAGGTAATGATACCGCAAACAAGCAGGATGATGGTCTTTGCCACTTCAAGTTCTGTGTAGAGAACAGCTGGGCTGGTAACCTTGGTGGTGATCCTAATGCGTTCACCAATGAGGGCGACCCTGCACACCTCTTGGCAGAGGAGGGCTTGTACTGGATTAAGGTTACACTCTCGGCAGACCACTCAACAGGTTCTGTGAAGCTTACTCCCGTAGAGTCTATCAGCGTTATTGGTTCAGTTGTTGGCAACTGGGATACCGACATCGACCTTACATTGGCTGGTGTTCCCGCAGTTGGCGATGCTGACTACGACAACCTCTACTATACTGCTATGCGTAACCAGATCTTCACAGGCGTTTGCGACAACGCTGTGGCTGGTGAGTTCAAGTATCGTCTGAACCACGACTGGGCTACCAACTGGGGTGGTGATTTGGCTCACCTTGTAGCAGGTGGTGCTAACATCGCTTCACCATATTCTGGTAAGGTACGTTTCTCAATCAACTTCCACGGTGATATTGATGCTTTGGCAGAGGATACTACCAATCCTTCACCTATTTCAGGTTCAGTTGAGCAGGCAGAGTAAATAAATGTGTAAAATGAGCAGGGCGGGTATATCCGCACCCGCCTCGGCTCTTTTAACCAAATAAACAGAAAGAATTATGAAATTGATGAAATATATGATTGCAGCCCTGGCATTTGTTGCCGCAGTAGGTTGCAGCCACGAGCCCGATGCAATGGTCGTGGAGTCGAAGGCTCCGGTGATTGCTCCACACAACGATGTTGTGGTGAACAATCTCACCGAGTCAGAGGCATTCAGCATCACATGGTCATCAGCTCGTATGGGTGAGGGTACTATCTATACCGTGTCGGCTGATGCTGGTGAGGGTTACACCGAGTTGGCAACAACTACCGATTGCTTCTACACTACAACCAACAATGCTCTGTTCGAGCAGTTCGGTATTACTCGTATGGGTAAGTATGATATTGAGTTCAAGGTTGAGGCTACATCAAAGGCCGGTACTACATTGGCGTCAGAGCCTTTGACCGTTGTTTTTGACTACAAGAAGGAGGCATTCCTCTACATCCTGGGTGCTTATCAGGGCTGGTCTAACGAGAATCCTTGCTCACGCCTCTATCAGAGTGAGGATGGTATCTTCCGCGGCTTCCTGAACAACACCGAGGGCGAGTTCAAGCTCTGCACACAGTATGGCTGGGACGGCACTAACTTCGGTATGGCCGACGGTGCTATCTCTGCAGATGGCGGTGCTGGCAATATCTCATTGCCCAAGGGTCTTTACTACATCGAGTTTGACGATGTGAACCTCGCATTGGTAACTATCCCTGTAACCAGCGTATCGCTTATCGGCGAGGGCGTAGGTGGCTGGGATAAGGACTACGCTTATCTGGAGTACGATGCCGAGACAAACGCTTGGCTGGGTGCTGCCAATGTTGTTGAGGAGAAGGAGTATAAGGTACGCTTCAACGAGGCTTGGAACGTTGTTGTCGATGGTAAGGAGTATGACTTCTCGCTGGGTGGCGATGCTGCTGACCTCCAGTTCCGTGGCAGCAACCTCAAGACCGAGGGTGCCGGTATCTTCAACTTCCGCCTTTCAATCTTCGATTATCCTTACACAATCTCTACCGAGGAGCTTTCAGAGAAGGAGGATGTTCTCTATGTAGTTGAGAGTGGTGATTACAAGAACGCTGCCGCAATGCAGGGCTTGTGGAATGGTGAGACCTTCACAAACACATATTGCGGTATGTTGGATATGGATGCCGACGGCGACTATCTCTATGCTCGTCTGCGTAATGCGTTGGGTACTCGTTTCGGTGGCTCTGCTTCTGCTTTGGAGGCTTATGCCGGTGGTCAGGCTGCCGAGGGTATCGCAATCAAGAAGGGCTTGCACTATGTATATGCTAATTTGAACAGCAACAAATCTACCGTTATCGCTATCAACTCTGTTGGTCTGGTAGGTGCCTTGAATGGCTGGAACGCAGGTGCTCCTATCGAGTTTGCTTACGATGCTGCATCAAAGTCTTACAAGGCTTCGGCAAATGTTGCATCTGATGGCGAGTTCAAGCTCGTTATGAACAAGATGTGGAATACAAAGGTTAATGGTGTTGAGCATCAGATGAGCCTCGGTGGCAGCTGCACCGATTTGAAGGTGAATGGCGGTAACCTCTTCATCACAGCCGGTCAGCACTCATTCGAGCTTACTTTCGGCAAGATTATCACTTTGGCTATCGACGGTAAGGTGGCAGACCTCTCGGCTAACCCCGATTATCTGGAGGTAACAGGTGCTTTTGCTCACTACAACTGGAACCTGGGTGAGGCTACTCCGGCTCTTAATCCTTTCAAGGGTGAGGCTGGCCGTTTCGGTGGCGTTGTTGATATGTATCAGCCCGAGGGCAATACGGCTACCGAGTGTGAGTTTAAGATTACTTACCCCGGCTTCTCTACTTGGTTGGGCGGTGCTTTGCAGGAGGGTACTACCTATGTATATGACGTAAGTGCTGCTGCCGGTGATAATATGAAGATTCCATTTGGCCCATATTTCTGGGATGTCAAGCTCGATGCACAGGCAAAGACAGCTGTTGCAAACGCTATTCCTTTGACCAAGATTGCTTTGATTGGTAATGTGAATGGCTCTGGTTGGGATATGGATTTGGATCTTACAGCACAGGGCAAGGGTATCTATACTTGTGAGGCTACTATCAACCCCGAGTTCAAGGTTCGCTTCAATGGTGGCTGGGATTACAACCTCGGTCTGGCTTCTGGTGCAGAGTTCGCATTGGATACCGAGATTGCTCTGGCTCCCGATGGTGGTAACTTGAAGGTTGCAGAGGCTGGTGATTATACCATCACTCTGAACCTCGCGAAGTCGCCTTGCACAATAACTGTATCAAAGAAGTAATCTTCTCTCGGATACACCCTTTGACCGGCAGGCTTTGATCGGCCTGCCGGTACCTAAAACAAAATAAAAACACAAAACTATGACTATTTCAAAGAGATTTTTACTCTGTCTGCTCTCGATGGCGGCAATATCGATGATGGCCTGCACCGAGAATGTAGAGAACGGAGGTAATGGCGGCAATGGTGGAGAGGAACCTGCGGCCGATATAGTGGATAAGGTATCGCAGTATGAGGCTCGCGAGTTTGATGGCGAGAAGCGTGCCGGCGTCTTTTACGAGATTTTTGTCCGTTCGTTTGCCGACTCTGATGGCGATGGCGTGGGCGACCTGAATGGTATCACTGCCAAATTGGACTATCTTGACGATTTGGGCGTGTCGGGTATATGGCTTACCCCAATCCACCCCTCGGACTCATATCACGGCTACGATGTGATTGACTACAAGGGTGTGAAGGAGGAGTATGGTACTATGGCCGATTTTGAACGCCTTATCGCCGAGGCTCACAAACGTGACATCCGCGTCATTCTGGACTATGTGCTGAACCACTCATCGAAGCTCAACCCCTGGTTTAAGGCTGCGTGTGCCGATGAGAATAGCCCCTATCGTGACTTCTATAACTTTACGACTGACAACCGTGAGGGTTGGGGCGGCTGGCATAGAGTCCCCGGTGGAGAGGGCTGGTACTTTGGCGACTTCGACTCGTCGATGCCCGACCTTAACTATGGCCCTGCGGCATCGTGTGCTACAAATGCTACATTCCTCGCATTGGTCGATGCTGCGAAGTTCTGGATTGACAAGGGCGTTGATGGTTTCCGCCTCGATGCTGTGAAGCATATCTACGACAATCAGACATCGGATGAGAATCCTACATTCCTCAACACCTTCTACACTACGCTGAATCAATATTTTCAGGGTAAGTCTGCTCTCGGCTACAAGGATTTGTATATGGTAGGCGAGTGCTGGATGGG
>JAFNXQ010000125.1 GCA_017383445.1 Alistipes sp. | reverse complement strand
GCTGACCGCCAAAGGCATACAGACCACCATCCGAGCCTCACGCGGCGAGGATATCAAGGCGGCGTGCGGCCTGCTCTCGACAGCTGAACGGCAACAATAAGAGCTGAACAAAAAAATAAAACGAGTAACGATGATATCAATTATTGAAAAATATTTCCCCGACCTTACGCCACAGCAGAAGGAGCAGTTTCGTGCGTTGTATGACCTCTACGCCGACTGGAACTCGAAGATAAATGTGGTATCCCGCAAGGACTTCGACCAGCTCTACCTACGTCATATACTACACTCGCTGGCTATTGCGAAGGTATGCCGTTTTGAGGCTGGTGCAAGAGTTCTTGATGTGGGTTGCGGAGGCGGTTTCCCGAGTGTTCCGCTGGCGATAATGTTTCCCGGCACACACTTTGTATCAGCCGACTCGATAGGCAAGAAGATAACTGTTGTCAAAGGCGTTTGCGAGGGTGCCGGGATAAAGAATATTGATGCCCGCAATACCCGCGTGGAGCAGATTCCGGAACGATTTGACTATGTTGTATCGCGTGCCGTTACGGAGATGCCGACCTTCGTTAAATGGATATGGAACAAGATTGACCGAGGCCAAAAGGGCTCGCTTCCCAACGGCATACTCTACCTGAAAGGTGGTGACCTTACCGAGGAACTTGCCGCCACGAAGATTCAATGGACGGAGTACCCCATCTCGGAGTTTTTCGACGAGGAGTTTTTCGAGACAAAGAAGGTGGTTTATACTGCGAAATAACAAAAAAATGGGTGCCTGCTTACAATGCGACACCCATTTTTATTTCTCCTCTTTGCTCTTTTATCTTTTCTCTATCTTCTGCACAGGCTCGTTAGAGTAGTCTATCGGCGAATTTGCTCGCAGGTCGTTGAGCAGAATATCGGTCAGCAGAATACCCTCCGTAGCGACATTCTCCGCCTCGATGCCCTTATAGTTAGCATACATATAGTCGCCCATTGCAACGCTATATTGCTGATCCTCATTCAATCCCACAAACTCTACATCGACAGCCTCGCCAGCCGCATCAACATAGATTGTATAGGGAATATTTGAGTAGATATCCAAGCTGTGTGACTCCTTCGGATTCTCCGTGTCGTTATACTTCGCGATAATCATCTGACGCAGCTGTGCAGGCGTCATCGTCATCGTATAGATTGTCGAAGAGAACGGCTCCAAGCCATAGATGTCACCCACGCTGATTTGGGTAGAAGGCATTGGATTGAAGCGTATGCCGCCACGATGATAGAGTGCTATATCGACGCCCGTAGCACGCTTCACAGCATCGACCTCCCACGCCGCAAGACCGACACGATAGAGCAGTTCACGGCTCTCGCCCACAGGTGTCGCCAACGCCTCGTTGTCGTGCAGACGTTCCACCCACTCCTCAAAAAATGGGTCGGGAGCATAATCTTTCAGCTCAACGATGTCATATTTCAGCTCCTGAATCTTCGTTCCCTTCATCTTCACATAGGTCACACCCACTCGTTTGCAGTTGTTGCCCGACTGGCCCAATAGCGTACGATTTACAAGCGTATCAACCAGATTATGGGTATGTCCGCACACTATCATATCGTAGGCATCACACTTCTGTGCAAGCTTATGGTCCATATCATCGCCCATATGCGAGAGCAGTACCAGCACATCACACTTTCTGCGTATCTCCTCGGCCTGCTCCATCGCCACCTGCTGCGGGTCGGGGAAACGAAGGCCCACATAGCTCTCCTCCTTTCCTGACGGGCGGTTGTTGCGGTCATAATTGGTAATGACACCCACAAAGCCAATCTTTATACCGCCACGCGTATAGATCTTATAGGCAGGGGGTTGCGGGAAGGTAATGGTATCACTGAGACAATTTGCACACACAATATCGAACTCTGCGACAGAGTTTATATGTCCCAGAAAGGCCTGCCCATCATCAAACTCGTGATTGCCGAGAGTCGCAACATCGTAACCCAGCTCATTCATCATATCAATCACCGGACGACGCGGCTCCTTGGCCATATCGACATAGGCATTTCCCGTCCAACGGTCACCGGCATCGACCAGCATCGTGAGAACGGTATCCCGCGACAGTTTGACGGCTGTTGCAAGCTGTGGAAAATTCTCTACTTTGGCGTGGATGTCCGATGTTGAGATTATCACCAGACTCTTCTCTGCGACATATCTCTCCCACACCTTAACAACACCGACAACGGCGGTTACAATTGCAATAAACAGACTAATTTTTTTTATCATACTTCAAATTCATAAAAAGAGGGGGTTGTTTCATTTCAAACCATTATATGGTTATTTTTTACTCTCCCCGACAATATTTTGTTTTTAGTTGGTCAAAGTTACAAATAAAATAATTATCTTTACACATCTTAACGTTTGTTTTATGTCAGAGACAGTAAAAGTTTTTTGTCAGAATACCTCATCAGAGATAGATGTTGAACTCGGAACATCTCTTTTGGAGTTATTGCAGATTATGGGTATTAACAATCAGTACCCAATGTTGGCAGCATACGTCAACAACCGCATCAAAGAGTTGAATTACAGAGTGTTCAAACCTTTGATGATTCGTTTTATCGACATCACTCACTTTGAGGGTTATCGCGTCTATCAACGCACCATTTCATTCATATTGCAGAAGGCCGTATGGTCGTTGCGACCCGGTACAAAATTTTATATCCGCCACACCGTAGGCCGCGGTTTCTATTGCGAATTTGCCGAAGGAATAGCTACCGATATGCAACTCGGCGAGCTGCG
>JAFNXQ010000124.1 GCA_017383445.1 Alistipes sp. | reverse complement strand
ACTGCTGCTATTGATAATGGTACAGAACCACTTCGAATGGTATTTAAGGGATGGAATGATTGGCATACATACGGTTGGCATGGTTTGCGTTCAATAAACGGTCAGTTTGAGACTGTTAATCTTTTATGGGATGAGATTCCAGAGGTTGATAAGGTTGTTATTGAGTACCTCGGTGAGACTGTAGAGGTTACAACTGGTCTTCCTTTCCATATTGTTACAGGTCTTAAGACTTCTCCGGTAGAGTTCACTCTTACAGCTTATAAGGGCGCTGAGGTTATTGCAACTGCTACAACTTCTTCTGATGTTTACACTCTGCCTGAGACTGCAGCCGGTACTTTCAACGCTACTTACAGCGCAGAGAAGGGTGGTTGGACAATCACAGGTGAGGATTTCAACACTACTCAGTATGCTACCTGGAACTGCTCATTCAATATCTATGAGAAGGGTAGCGAGACTCCAGTATTTGAGAATAATCTCACTAAGAATGGCGAGAATAGCATTCCTCAGTATGCTGGTTGGATTGCAAATTACAAGGTTGAGACTTCTAAGAATACCCATGCCGCATTCCATGTTGGTGCTGGCGAGTGGGATCAGGGCACTGTTCATAAGGGCTTGAAGGGTAACACTGAGTATGAGGTTCGCTTCGAGTTGGGCGTATTCCCATATATCTATGATGCAGAGAACGCTGGTAATGATGTGAAGACCATGTATTACAAGAAGGTATTGATTGGTACTGACAGAACTCAGGCGTTTGGTGCTATTAAGTTGGCTGGTACTACTTCTTTCACAACTGGTGAGGGTCCTGCTGAGTTCGAGGTTCGTGCTGATGCCGAGGGTTATCAGGGTGCTAAGATATCATGGAATGCTGCTGATGGTGCTACAGGTTATGAGGTATATGTAGGCGGGACTAAGGTTGCCGAGGCTGGTGCTGATGCTACTGAAGTTGTAGTTACTGATTTGACCGATGCTCAGAAGTATACTTTCACTGTTAAGGCTTTGGGTGCAGATTTAACTGCTGACACTCAGGAGACTGAGATTTACACTTTGTGCAACTGGACTGAGCCTCAGTTCGAGTTGAAGCCAGTTGATGACAAGTATCAGTTCATCGCTCACAACTTGACTAATGTAAACTACGCTTATGGTGGTGCTATCACTAACGATAACGACTCTTCTAAGTCTACTATCGAGATTTACAAGGATGGTACTTTGTTGTACACTTTGACTAACGGTACAGGCCAGGGTACTCTTACTGCATGGGCTGGTTATGGCCGTTGGGCTCTTAACGCACAGGACGATCGTAAGGATTGGGTTTGGACTGATGCTGATGGCAATGTTGTAAGTATCAAGGCTGACGGTAATCCTGGTGAGGTTAACGCTGTTCCTGCTACATTCTTTGCTCCAGGTGAGTACACTATCGAGTACACAATTGGTTATGTAGTTAACAAGAACGGTCGTTGGGCAACTGCTGCCAACGATGGTGCTGTTGTAGCTAACCGCGAGGATGGCGCTACTATGGTATTCTTCGGTCCTAAGGACACTAAGCCAAGTCCTAATGTATTGTACACTGACGAGTCTAAGAGCGCAGTTCGCATCTTCGCTAAGGAGGGTACTGCTTCATTCACAGTTGCTGCTCCTGCAATCAACTGGGATTATGTAGTTGGTGCATATGCAGTTTCAGAGTGGTCAAGCCCATATTGGAACAAGGATGCTCAACAGCGTTATTCTAAGCTCGGTTATGGTTTCTGGTACAACTATATTAAGTTGGTTACAGACTGTAAGAAGGATGGTCAGCCTGTAGGTACTCCTAAGGATGGTCAGCGTTACGGTATGGTTTACTCTTGGAACAACCACGCATTCTTCGATATCGCATCTACTGAGATTAACCCAGAGACTTGGCAGCCTCAGGAGGGTACTGGTTGCTACGCAATCATTAACATGATTGACCGTGAGCAGGACTATGACCATATCGAGAATAACTACTCTTACTACGATAAGAACGAGGATGCATTCTACTTCACATTTACTCTTACTTCTGGCGGTACCGTATATCGTCACGATGGTAAGATGCACGCTCGTGGAACTGTTGATATGAAGGAGTAATTCTAAACATCTTATAACTATATCGCCTGCTACGAAAGTAGCGGGCGATATTTTTTATGGGTATTTGTAGTTAAAATGCTTTGATACTTTATTTTCATTTCTTTGTAGTATATTAATAACAAATAGCCTATGATCGATAAGTGAGAAGAAACAGAGCTGGAAACCCGGGACGATGATATATCCCGTGCCGGCGGTGTTGGTGAGTTGTGGGGCTACGCCCGAGGAGTATAACCTCTTTACCATTAACCAATAATTTTGACACTATTTTTCGCAGATAAAAAATTAGGGGACTAAATAGTCCCCTAAAAATTTGCGTATTATCGTTTGAGAAAACGCCCTATTGAAGCACCAGTTCGCCGAAATACTCCGGACGATGAAAATCGGGTGCGGGAGTGGCAATCGGCGACCAGCTGACGAAGTGCGGCTTGGGTGTTCTATCGCCACACTTATAGAGGTTGGCTTCCAATCGGTCGGGCTGACCCTCTATGCCTATCACGCTGAACGGAATCTCCAACTCGATGCTCCACTCGCCCTCGCCTTCGTATGGCTCGCCAACGGGCAGTGATGGGCGAATCTTCACCGACTGCATCTGCTCCGCCGAGAGATACTCCTTCTCGGTGCGAGATAGTCGGCGTGCCGCCAAAACAGTTCCTATGCAGTTTATCTCGAAGTTGTAGTAGTGGTCGGCGTGAGGCTCACGCACGAAAAACTCCACACAGCTATCGGCATAGACAGCTCCGTGCATCTGCGTACAACGGCCGACAATGTGCTGCTCCTCGACCTCAAATCGCACCAGCAATGCATTGTCGGTGTGGGCCATAGCAAACCTCACGACAGGTTTGTAGGGATACTCCGCCCAATTTATCTCATCAATCTCTCCCTTTGCGAATTTATCTATTTCCGCAAAGCTTTCCACTGCGGGAACCGTTATGCTCTTTGTTTTCATATTCTGTTTATTTCCTTGTCTGAAAACCAAATTGCCTGCCACACCTACCGGCTATCAACGTATGTGAGGATTTTGGCAACAAGGCAGACGCCGAAATAGCCCGATTAGGGCGATTTACATTAGAACTCGGAAGTAAAGTGGAATCTAATATCCTTAAAATTCTCCTGTGCGAGAGCAAGGGCGTAACTTGTGTCGGCAAGGAACACATCGCGACCATGCTTATCGACAGCCATATTGGAGTGCTTGCGACGCTTGAAGTCAGCAAGCTGCTCCTGATTATCACTCTCTATCCAGCACGCCTTATAGATTGAGATAGGCTCCCAGCGACACTTGGCTCCGTACTCGTGCTCCAAACGATACTGAATAACCTCAAACTGCAAC
The DNA here is from genome assembly GCA_017383445.1 of Alistipes sp. GTDB lineage: Bacteria > Bacteroidota > Bacteroidia > Bacteroidales > Rikenellaceae > Alistipes. Next base: position 16,365 of record JAFNXQ010000124.1, on the reverse strand, counting down.
TGCCCCACCGTACCGATAATCTTACGGCCGTTGAGTGACGAGGTAAAGAGCTGTGCCACACCCTCGTCCATAAGCTGATCGACACCCTTTGCCAGCTGCTTGAACTTCATGGGGTCGGCATTCTCAATATAGCGGAACAACTCGGGCGAGAATGAGGGGATACCCGTAAATTTGAGCTTCTCGCCCTCGGTGAAGGTATCGCCAATCTTGAATGTTCCCGTATCGTGCAGACCGACAATATCACCCGGATAGGCGAAGTCGATAACCGACTTCTTCTCCGCCATAAAGGCTGTGGGAGAGGAGAACTTCAGTTGCTTGCCGCTACGTACGTGCAGATAGTTCTTATTGCGTTCAAACGTACCCGAACATATCTTCATAAAGGCTATACGGTCGCGGTGGTTAGGGTCCATATTGGCGTGAATCTTAAAGATAAAGCCTGTCATCTTCGCCTCTGATGGCTCTACCAATCGGTTCTCGGTTGTCGAGGGACGTGGCGAAGGTGCTATACGGATAAAGCACTCCAACAACTCTCTCACACCGAAGTTATTCACAGCCGAGCCGAAGAATACGGGGGCCAGCTTGCCGTCGAGGTATGCCTGACGGTCAAAGTCGTCGTATATACCCTCGACTATCTCCAAATCCTCACGCAGCTGCTTGGCATAAGAGGGTGTAATGTAGTCGTCAAGTTCTGGCGATGAGATATCGCTGAAATCAACCGTAGAGGCATCGGCCGTCTGACGTTCATCGGAGGTAAACAGCGAGAGATTCTTCTCGTAGATGTTATAGACACCCTTGAATGTGTCGCCACTCGATATGGGGAAAGCCAGCGGGCGGACACGAATCTGCAACTCCTTCTCAATCTCGTCCAGCAGGTCGAATGGATCCTTGCAGGGGCGGTCCATCTTATTTACAAAGACAATAACGGGCGTAGAACGCATACGGCAGACATTCATCAGCTTCAGGGTCTGTGCCTCAACACCCTTTGCACCATCGATAACGATGATAACCGAATCAACGGCCGTAAGTGTGCGGTAGGTATCCTCGGCAAAGTCCTCGTGACCCGGAGTATCGAGGATATTGATCTTCACATCCTTATAGTTGAAACCCATAACAGATGTCGCCACCGAGATACCTCGCTGACGTTCAATCTCCATAAAGTCGGATGTTGCACCCTTTTTAATCTTATTGCTCTTAACGGCTCCCGCCACGTGAATTGCACCTCCGAAAAGAAGCAACTTCTCGGTAAGAGTGGTCTTACCGGCATCGGGGTGTGCTATGACAGCAAATGTTCTTCGTCTGGTAATTTCGTCTATTAACGCCATAATTTTCGATTTTTGCGTCGCAAAAATAGTATAATAATCAAATAAAAATAAATATCCTGCAATAAGTTATTCCACCTCGCGGCGATTCATCAGTGCGTGGGTGATTGTAAGCTCATCGACATACTCCAGCTCATCGCCAAAGCCTATGCCGCGTGCTATGGTCGTAACCTTCACTTCAGGGTATTGCTTCAAGCGGTTCATAATGTAGAAGAGTGTCGTCTCGCCCTCAACCGAAGTCGATATAGCCAGGATAACCTCCTTAACAGAGCCCGACGCAACCTTCTCAACCAGCATATCTATCTTCAAATCCGAAGGACCTATACCCTGCATAGGCGAGATAACACCGCCCAGAACGTGATACTGGCCTCGATACTGATGTGTATTCTCTATCGACATCAGGTCGCCCACCTGCTCCACCACACATATCGTAGAGTGGTCACGTTCGGGATTGCTGCATATCGGGCATACAGCCTCGTCGGAGAGGTTGTTGCACGACTCGCAGTAGCGTATATTTTTACGGAATCGGGCTATGCTCGATGTCATCTGCTCTACCGCCGCCTCGTCCATCTTCAGCAGATGCATAGCAAGACGCAACGCCGTGCGTCGTCCTACGCCGGGTAATTTTGCAAACTCGGCAACAGCCTCCTGTAAAAGTTTCGACATCGTAAAAATTGTTTAATGCAACCCTTAACTTAAATCTTCTCTATACGGTTTGTCTCAATCCAACCCTTGCGACCATCGGCAATACGCACCTCAGCCCAACCGGCCATCTCGCTGCCGATATAGACCTTCGTACCCTCGTGAAGAACGAAGAGTTCAACAGCTGCCCTGTCGGGAGAACTCTTGATTGATACCGCCGAGTTCATAACGATAGCCTCGCGACTATCAACAACCTGCTCTCTCTCACTCAATGCAAAGAGTGTTGTAACTATGAAAAGCAGACCGGCCACCGCCATAACATAAAATCCCGTCTTACGCAACGACAAACGATTAGCAAGCAGATAGACCAGCGCCATAGAGAGTGACAGCACTAACATAATAAGCGAGATAATGGTCCACGCCGTGGCACTGCACACGCCTCTGATGGCCTTCATCCACGTTGTAAGGACAAATTCGGGAATCTCCTCGATGCTGTCCTTGGTCATTTGCTCGGCATACTCCAGATTGTGGCGTATATCCTCATCGGTGGGAGAGAGTCGCAATGCACGATTGTAGTAAAGAATAGCCTTACCCAACTGATCCAGCTTGAAATATGTATTGGCCAGATTGTAGTAGAGCACCGCCGAGTATTTGCCCTGATTGAGTATAGCCTCATAATCGGCCAAAGCAACATCGTACTCGCCCGCAGCGTAATAATCGTTTGCCCTGCCCCACAAAGCATCCAAAGAGAGAGCCGTCTGTGTAGGCTCTGTCGCCTCAACGGCTGCCACATCCTCAACAGCGGCCACACCTTCAACGGCGGTCACCTCATCACCCTGTGCCCACGCAAAAGAGGCAGCAAGGAGCATCGTCAGCAATATGATATATCGTTTCATATCCATTATCGTTTAATTACAGACTCTATATGTGAAATAACGCCCACGCCATCAGCATAGACCTGCTCCATCTGCACCGACTCGGCAGGCGAATACTGGGCCTCGTCACAACGCGTGATGATATCGGTAAAGTGCTGTGCCTCACTCTCGGCAACGCCACGACGTTGCAACTCGTAACGGATATTCTCCTTTGTGAGGTTTGACACCGGAATATTGAGCTTATCACTCATATAGCCCCACAAGGCTCGCAACATCTCATCAAAGAATGCGTGACGATTCCCCTCCTTCATATACTTCTCGGCTATGCGGAAACGCTGAACAGCCACCTTATTGGCACGGCGGAAACTAACCAGCACGACATTTCTGTTGTTACGAATACGACGCTGCAAAGCGAAATATGCAACAACAAACAGCAGAACAATCAGCAGCAACAGCACGAAATATGTGTTGCTCAACATAAGAGGCACGGCAGACGAACGCAGAGCCGGCTCCGACAATTTGATAAAACGGATATCGCTACCCAGCTGACGCACACCCTCCTTCGACACACCCGGCAACACCTGCACTGCGGTTGTAGCGACTGACGATGAGCCGTCAGGCTGCACATTGAGACGCAGAGCATTAGTCGCAAGAGTTACATACTCACCCTTCTCGGGACTGAAATAGGAAAACTTCACTGCAGGGATATCATACTCTCCCTCGGCACGGGCGATAAACGGATATTCAAACTGGCGATAGCCCGATGTACCCGCCGCCGAACTGCGGATAGACTCCGTAGAACGCACATTATACAACTCAAACGAAGAGGGCAACTCTAACTTGGGAGCCTCAACAAAGGAGAGGTTTCCCGTACCCGAAATCTTTACTGTATAGGTCGCAGCAGAGTTCACCTTCAACTCCGCAGAGGGTTCAACAGCCGTAAGCGAGAAGTCACCCACAGCACCCGTAAATGATGCGGGAGCTCCCGCCGGCAGAGGTTTTACCGTAAGCCTTACCGCACCCGTTGATAGTTTGCGAGGAACGTTATAGACCTCTGTACCGCCACCAAAGAATGGGTCAAAATTGCGTGAATTCTGCATTACCACCTGTGCAATGGCAGTCATCTCGGTAGGCTCGATAGTCAGCTCACCCGACTGCTGGGGATAGAGCAGATACTCTTTGATGATTTGAGAGTCGTAAACCTTGCCCCCGACAGTCTCTCGCTGTAAAGCATAGTCATCAGTCGATAACTCCTGCGACCAGAAGCCATTGAACGAAGGCAACTTAACATCCTCGAAACCTGCTATGCGGGCTCTTGTATAGAGTGTAAGCGATGCACGCACCGGTTCGCCCTGATAGACCGTAGAACGCGAGAGGTTGAGTCGCAACAATATATCGTCGCGAGCCACCTTGTTCTGCACGGCATTACCCTGCTCTACGGCAGCCTCCTCCTGACGATTGCTGTTCTGTGCCACAATCTCAATGGGTGTAGCCTTAGTGTGGTAGGTATTACCACCGACAACCACACTCGCCGAGCCGATAGTGACGTTACCGGCCTGTTGTGCCGTCACGACATAGGTGATGGTGTAGGTGTGTGTTGTTGATGACACGCCATTGATATTGCTGTACGACATACCCGTCGATGTGGTCGGGCCAGCCAGCACATCCAGACCCTCGAAATCGGGAGCCTTGAACGAGTTATTCTCAATCTTGCCGTTTTCGAGGATAAACTCCACACGGAACATCTCTCCGGCGGTAACCATCAGAGGTGTTTTTATCTCGAAGGTTACGTCGCCATCGGCACGAGCTACCGCAACCGAGCATAACATCGCAAGCGTGAAGAGTATCCGCAATAAAAATCCTTTAATCTTTGTCATATCCGTTTTGCTAAACATCTGCGACACAGCCACAGATTACCTAATAAAACGCAAGCGGACCCTGATTTATTTTGTCCGCAACGGTCAATCCATTATGGATGGTTGTAAAACAACATTTTGCACCCCACGTGAGGAGGTGCAAAATGTCAATATCAGTCAAAATTAGTGAGCAAAAGGTGCGAAGAAGTCGTTACCCTTGTCATCCACGATGATAAATGCAGGGAAGTTCTCGACATAAATCTTACGCACAGCCTCCATACCGAGTTCGGGGAAATCAACCACCTCAACACTCTTGATAGAGTTCTTTGCCAGCACAGCAGCCGGGCCTCCGATAGAGCCGAGATAGAAGCCGCCATTAGCCTTGCAGGCATCGGTTACGGCCTGCGAACGGTTACCCTTTGCCACCATCACCATTGAACCACCTGCCTTCTGGAACAAATCTACATAGGGGTCCATACGACCAGCCGTTGTCGGGCCGAATGAGCCAGAGGCCATACCCTCGGGAGTCTTTGCAGGACCTGCATAATATACGGGGTGCTTCTTGAAGTACTCCGGCATAGGCTGACCCTCGTCCAGCATCTGCTTAATGCGTGCGTGGGCAATATCGCGAGCCACGATAAGCGTACCCTTCAGGTTCAGACGTGTCTTGATAGGATACTTGGTCAAAATCTCGCGTACCTTATCCATACCCTCGTCAAGGTCGATATCTACAGCGGGGCTCATAGCAGGAGCCTCGGCGGGGAGGAAGCGTGCGGGATTCTTCTCCAGTTTCTCAACAAAGATACCCTCGGGAGTAATCTTCGCCTTGATATTACGGTCTGCCGAGCAGCTCACACCAATCGCCACGGGGCAGCTTGCAGCGTGACGCGGAGCACGGATAACACGTACATCGTGAACATAGTACTTGCCACCGAACTGGGCACCCATACCCATCTCCTGACACATCTTGGTAATCTTCTCCTCCCACTCCAAATCGCGGAAGCAACGACCACCCTCGTTACCCGATGTGGGCAGATGGTCAAGATAGCCGGCAGAGGCCTTCTTTACAGTTGAAAGACACATCTCGGCAGAAGTACCACCGATGCAGACTGCCAAGTGATAGGGAGGACAAGCCGAAGTACCCAAATCCTTCAAATGCTCCTTGAAGAAGGCAACAAGTGACTTCTCGTTCAAGAGAGCCTTGGTCTGCTGATAAAGGAAGGTCTTATTAGCCGAGCCACCACCCTTGGTGATGAACAAAAACTCATACTCCATAGAGCCGGGGTGACCAGCGTAGATATCAATCTGTGCCGGCAGGTTTGTACCAGAGTTCTTCTCATCGGTCATAGTGAAAGGCACAACCTGCGAGTAACGCAGATTTCTCTCCTTATAGGTCTCATATACGCCCTTTGCAATGCACTCGGCATCGTCAGCACCCGTATAGACATCCTCGCCCTTGTGACCGATACAGATAGCAGTACCTGTATCCTGACAGGTTGGCAGCTCGCCCTCGGCAGCCACAGCCTGATTCAAGAGCATTGTGTAAGCCACGAACTTATCGTTATCCGAAGCCTCCTTATCCTCCAAAATTGAGGCAAGCTTCTCCAGATGTGCAGGACGCAAATAGAACGACACGTCGCTATAAGCACGCTTTGAGAGCAACTCCAAGCCTTTGGGGTCCACCTTCAAAATCTTGCGGCCATCGCACTCCACTACTTTTACATAATCCTTGGTAACGAGCTCATACTCCGTAGTATCCTTCTCGATAGGATAGGGCTCCTGATAGATAAAATCTGCCATAATCTTCTATATTTTTATTAATTTACTTTCTCTAAATCAAAAACTTCGCAAATTTACAAAAAAAATTCATCTAAATATGGAGAATGGAGGAAGAAAATAACAGAAAAAGAGCCTGCCTATAAATTTTAATTATACCAGCATGAATAAATATAACACAAAACGATTGACAAAACGCCATCAATGTACTAATTTTGTATAAAACAAACAGATAAACCCCTAAAACTTCAAAGCTATGTTAAGCGAAAGAATGCAGAGTGCCATCAACGCACAGATTAATGCCGAGCTATGGTCGGCATATCTCTACCTCTCAATGTCAATGGATGCAGCCAACAAGGGAATGAAGGGCATCGCAAACTGGTTTGCAATTCAGTTCAAGGAGGAGCAGGACCACGCACAGATCTTCATCAACTACATCAACTCACAAGGCGGCAGAGTGCTGCTCGCACCCATTGCAGCAGTTGATACAGAATGGAAATCTCCGCTGGCAATGTTTGAGCAGACCCTGATACACGAGCAGAAGGTTACATCGCTTATAAATGGCCTCTACAACCTCGCAATCGAGGAGAAGGACCACGCAACAAAGAATATGCTTGACTGGTTTATTGACGAGCAGGTGGAAGAGGAGGAGTCGGCTCGCGACATCATCGACCAGATGCGAATGGTCGAGGGTAACAAGTTCGGCCTCTATATGATTGACAAGGAGATGGCAACACGCACATACACGACTCCATCGCCATTGGCAACCGAATAATTTTTTCATAACACAACAGCGAAGCCTGCCGAACGAAAGTTCAGCAGGCTTCTATTTTGCAGCCATACAACTCTGGCTATATGATATTCAAATTTGCCAACATAATATAGATAATCAGCAGCGGCGTTACAAATCTCAACAGGAAGAGCAGCAACGGGAAGGCTCGGCCCTTGAACTCGCCATAGTTGGTGATCTCTCCTCGCAGGAACGAAGGTTTGAGATACCACGCCGTGAATATACAACTCAACAGACCGCCAAGCGGCAGAAGGACATTCGCCGTAACATAGTCGAAGATATCGAAGAACGATATACCTTGCAGATGCAGACTCGCGAAGTTGATATCAAACTTAAAGACTATTGCAATCAGGCACAATCCGGCCGACAAGAACGAAGTCAAATATACCGACGTGCGACGCGAGAGTTTGAACTCCTCGGTGAAATAGGTTGTCAGCACCTCGTGGAACGATATGGTAGAGGACAAAGCCGCCAACGCCAGCAAGATGAAGAATATGAATGACCACAACGAGGCAAAAGGCATATCCTTGAATATCTCCGGCAGGGTGATAAATATCAATGAGGGGCCCTCGGTGGGCTCCAAACCTGCACTAAATACCGCCGGGAAGATAACAAGACCGGCCAGCACAGCCACCATAAGTGTCAATAACGATACACTCATTGCCGTTCCCGTCAGGTTGTTCGAAGGCTTGAAATATGAGGCATAAACCACCATACATCCCATACCCAACGACAGCGAGAAGAAGGCCTGTCCTACGGCCAGAAGAATAGTCTGCGAATCGAAAATGGCATTGAAATCGGGCGTAAGGAAGAAACGATAGCCCTCGATAGCCCCCGGCATAAATGCCACACGCACTGCCATAACGATAAGTATGATAAAGAGCAGCGGCATCATAACCTTTGACGCAGCCTCGATGCCCTTCTCAACTCCGCGTGCAATAATCAAATGCGTCAGAAGCACAAACAGAATCATATAGATAATCTGTCGTGGCGATGACTGGAACAGGGCAAACTGCTCGGCGAATGTTTCGGGCGAAGAGTACAACGACCCCGTCAGCGATGTCACGATATACTCCAATGACCAACCCGCAACAACATAATAGTAGCCCGAAATAAGCATAGCTCCCGCCACACCAAAATAGCCCAGCCAACTCCATTTAGGAGCCAGTACACGCACGGCTCCCACCGAGCTCCGCTGCGATTTTCGGCCAATAGAGAATTCAGCCAGCATCACGGGGATACCCACAATAAAAACACACAGAAGATACAACAGCAGGAACGCTGCACCACCATTCTCTCCCGCCACATAAGGGAAACGCCAGATGCTACCCAGACCGATAGCACTGCCTGCGGCAACCAATATTGCACTTAACTTGCCTCCAAATGAGGCTCTCTTTTCACCCATATAGGTCAATAATTAATTTTTCAGGAGTACAAATATAGAAAAATTTGGTACACAATCTAATATTTTATCAACTTTTTACAAATGTCTCCTACATTTTTCAACATTATACACTTTTTTTCTATAACATTTATAACCTGATCGCCAACAAAAAAAAGGGATTGCCCCATAATCGGAGCAATCCCCATAAAACATTATTAAACCAGCCTTAACCCCGAAGAGTGACACTCACGCGGCCAACCTTGCCACCAAGTGGCGGTGCAAGTTTCGCCACAGTACACTCCACCTCAATAATCTGCGGGAAGTGCTCCTTCACAGCAACAATAATATTCTGTGCCACCCTCTCGATGGTACGTTGCGTCACACGCATCTGCTCCCGCACCACCTCATATACCGTCAGATAGTTTACCGCCAGCTCCACAGCATCCTTATCGGCCACCTCGCCCAGATGTGCCGTGATAACCAACTCCACATTGAAGCGATTGCCAACCATCTGCTCCAGGTCGTAACATCCGTGATTGGCACGGAATTCCATATCCTGTAAATGTATTGTGTAGAGCATCTTTTCGGAATTATCAGCCTCTGTAAAACAATTTATTTACTCGACAATGATAAGGAAGTAGTTCTTCTTACCCTTCTGTGCGATGATATACTTGCCGGCGATAAGGTCTGCCTCGGTAACCTGACGCATGGGGTCAGCAACCTTCTCCTTGTTGAGTGACACACCACCCGCCTGTGTCATCTTGCGGCACTCGCCCTTTGAGGGGAATACCTGTGTATGCTCGGCACAGAAATCAACGAACGAACAACCCAGCTGCTCACGGTTGATGGTAAACTGCGGAACACCCTCAAATACCTGCAACAGAGTCTGCTCGTCCAGCTTCTTCAACGCCTCCGATGTAGCACCACCGAACAAAATCTGCGAAGCCTCGACAGCCTTCTCGTACTCCTCCTTTGAGTGAATCATCGTGGTAATCTCCTGTGCCAGACGCTTCTGCAACACACGCAAGTGAGGAGCCTCGTCATGCTCGGCAATAAGAGCATCGATTGTCGCCTTATCCAGAAGTGTGAAAATCTTGATATAACGCTTCGCATCATCGTCACTAACATTCAGCCAGAACTGATAGAACTTGTATGGCGATGTGTAGGCAGGCGAGAGCCATACATTACCACTCTCGGTCTTACCGAACTTCGTACCATCGGCCTTGGTGATAAGCGGACAGGTGATAGCAAAAGCCTCATTCTCCGAGCCTAACTTACGGCGAATCAGCTCCGTACCAGTTGTGATGTTACCCCACTGATCGGCACCACCCAGCTGCACCTTACAGTTCAGGGTCTGATAGAGATGCAGGAAGTCATAGCCCTGCAACAACTGATAGGTAAACTCGGTAAACGACATACCATCACCCTCGCCATTGAAACGCTTCTTAACCGAATCCTTCGCCATCATATAGTTTACGGTGATACACTTACCGATATCGCGAGCAAAATCGAGGAATGAGAACTCCTTCATCCAGTCGTAGTTGTTTACAAGCAGAGCCCTATTCTCGGCCTCTGATTCAAAGTCGAGCAACTTGGCGAGCTGTGCCTTGATAGCCTCCTGATTGTGACGCAACGTAGCCTCATCCAACAAATTACGCTCCTGCGACTTACCGCTGGGGTCACCAATCATACCCGTAGCACCACCAATCAGGGCAACGGGACGATGACCGCACATCTGGAAATGCTTCAAAATCATAACACCCACCAGGTGACCGATATGCAATGAATCGGCGGTAGGGTCAATACCCAAATAAGCGGTTGTCATCTCCTTCTCCAACTGCTCCTTGGCTCCGGGCATAATGGTATGAATCATACCACGCCACTCTAACTCCTCTACAAAATTCTTGTTTGCCATTATTATATGTTTTTCAATTTCAAATTCCTCTTCACTATTCAAACTCCATATCAAGCATCTGTTTCAACTTCAACAGATTGGGGTTTTTATCCGTCATATATTTCACTCTGTCTTCCAGCTTGATTGGAACAGACGCCCTCATCTGCTCGTTTATCTTCACGCTTAATTCAAGCCTGCCCTGCACACCGGCGATAGAGGCCACCTGCATCAGCAGCTCCAGCTTCGCACGCATAATCTCCTCATACAAGGCCTGCGTCGGCACCTCCACCTCAATCGTGTTGCCACTGACAGACATCTTCTCAAAGGCGACCACAAAACGCGGTCTCTCCTCCGAGATGGTGTGGATTATCTGCTCCTTTACCAATGTTATCTTCTCCTCGCTGGCAGGGTCTATCTCGCTAACAACCTTCTCCTCAACCTTTTCGGCAGGCTCTTCCGACATTGTGTCAGTATTCATCATATCAAGAATAGACAGACCTCCCGACATCTTGCGGCGAGCCGTTGTCTGCCCTGCATCTCCGCCATCCACAGCAGAAGAGGCAACTTCCGACACCTCTTTGGCTCTCTCTGCCGGTTGCACCTCACTCACTAATGCCTTTTCCGTCTCTATGGCAGGCTTTGTTTCTGGCTCCTTCAAAGGCTTCATTGCCGGCTCAACCTCCTCTGCCACCTCCTTAACCTCCGCGGCAGGCTCGGCCACAGGTTTCGGTGGCACTGCAACATTTACAGCACCGGCAGGAGGGATATTTTGAGGAAGTTCGGGCAGAAGATACTCCGCCTCTACTGCGAAGTCGTTATTTTTTTTTTTGCCCAAGCCCGCAATCTTCATAAGGCTCAGTTCAACCAACAATCTCTGGTTTGACGACTGCTTTATCTTTCCATCCGCCTCCGTGAGCAGGGATATGGCTCCGAACAGGAACTCCGGCGAGCAATGCGTTGCCTGCTGGCGATAACGGTCAAGCAACGACCCCGTAAGCTCAATAAGCGAGATGGCAGGGCCTTGTGCCAGCAACAAATCGCGCATATGATTATTCAGACCGGCCATAAACGTCTGCCCGGAGAAGCCCTTTGACAAAACCTCGTCAAAACGCAGCAGAGCAGAGATATAGTCGCCTTCCAGCAACTGCTCGGTAATCTGGAAATAGGTATCATAGTCCAGCACATTCAGCGTCTGGGCAACCTCTTTGTATTGCAGGTTGGCGTTGCAGAACGACACCGCCTTATCGAACATCGACAGGGCGTCACGCATACCTCCATCGGCCTTCTGGGCTATGAGGTTCAGCGACTCCTCGTCATAGGTTACTCCCTCCTGCTCGGCGATATGCTTCAGGTAGCCCACCGAATCCTCAACACGGATACGGTTAAAGTCGTAAACCTGACAACGTGACAGGATTGTAGGGATAATCTTATGCTTCTCGGTTGTCGCGAGGATAAACACAGCGTGCTTGGGAGGCTCCTCCAAAGTCTTCAGGAAGGCGTTGAACGCCTGCTGCGAGAGCATGTGCACCTCGTCGATGATGAAGAGTGAATATTTTCCGATTTGCGGCATAATACGCACCTGCTCGATAAGCGAACGGATATCATCCACCGAGTTGTTTGATGCGGCATCCAGCTCGTGGATATTCATCGAACGGCCCTCGTTGAAGGCACGGCACGACTCGCACTCGTTGCACGCCTCCGAGCCGTTGGGGTTGAGACAATTTATCGCCTTGGCAAATATGCGGGCACAGGTGGTCTTACCCACTCCGCGAGGGCCGCAGAAGAGGTAGGCGTGTGCCAACTGACCACGTTCAATAGCATTTTTCAACGTGGATGTGATGCTCTGCTGCCCCACTACCGAGGCAAATGTCGCAGGTCGATATTTTCGTGCCGAAACAATAAATTCACTCATAGCAAAGGCAAAGATAATAACTTTTGGCAACGCAACAAAAAATATCGAAAAAAACCTGCCTAATCATTTGATTAGACAGGCTCATTATTGATTTATTCTAAACGGATTTCAAAATCCGATGGGACGAGATCACTTCTATTTCCCACTATTCTATGAAATTCAACTGTAAAGGCATCGTAACCACAATTTGGCTCAACGACAATAGTAAACTTTCTATAAGACGCATCTGGAATAACTTTACATCCAAAAGCCTCAAACTCTGTATATTTCTTAATATCTTCTAATGCAATAGTATAACGTGGCGGATTTACCTCAAAGAACGACTTAAATTCCCACGAATCAGCAGCACCTTCCAGATTTTTTTTCTTACCAATAATCAATTCAACAAAGGCTTTATCAGAAGTAGTAATTGACATAGTTCCTCCGCTTTGTTTATCAAAAACCAACTCCTCGGGAGAAAACAATATGAATTTATCCCCCACCTCATGTTTCTCACAAGAAATAAGCATTAGAGCAATACCCAATATTAATAAAATCTTTTTCATAAGAATATGGTTTTAGGTTGATTTATGATTGCTTTTGCAAGATAAAACAAATTTTATTGTTATGCAAATAATATCGGAATTATATTATAACTTTCCACCAAAGGGAACATATCAATTGGCTGAATCACCATTCACCTTGTCATTAAAAGAGCCTATGACCCTCTTTTGTACTAAATTTCACATTATAACACAAAAAAACACCTCTTGCATCACTGCAAAAGGTGCTTTAATTTTATATTTCGGGAGAATTACTCCTCGTCGTCGGCCTCGGCCATTGTGGTATAGACATTTACCACATCGTCGTCCTCCTCCAACTTCTCCTGCAACTTCTCGACAGCCTCGCGCTCCTCGGCTGTAAGTTCCTTGGTGTCGGTGGGGATACGCACGCCCTCACCCGATACCAGCTCGTAGCCCATATCCTCAATCCACTTCTGGATAGCACCGAATGACTCGTAAGGGGCACTAACGGTTACCTCACCATCCTCGGCAAAGAACTCATCTACACCCAGGTCAATCATCTCCAACTCCATCTCCTCAAAGTCGGCACCCGCAGCGGGCTTGAACTTGAAGATACACTTATGCTCGAACATAAACGCCACAGAGCCAGAGTTACCCAGCGTACCACCGCACTTGTTGAAGTACATACGAACACTGGCAACCGTACGGTTGGTGTTGTCGGTAGCGGTCTCCACCAAGAACGCAACACCGTGAGGGCCGTAGCCTTCGTAAATCATCTCCTTATAGTCGGCAGCATCCTTATCCGTAGCACGCTTGATAGCACGTTCGATATTCTCCTTCGGCATATTCTCTGCCTTGGCGTTCTGAATGAGGATACGCAGACGGGTATTGGCCGAAGGATCAGATCCACCTGCCTTAACGGCAATCTCAATCTCCTTACCAATCTTTGTAAAGACGCGGGCCATATGACCCCAACGCTTCATTTTTCTCGCTTTACGATATTCAAAAGCTCTTCCCATAGTGAGTTATATTTTTTTGTTATTATATTTTCCGAGGTGCAAAATTAGTAAAAAAAAAGCAACGAACAATCTTATACGCAAAAATTAGTCAGCAATAGCAGGAGTTATGCTATAAAAATGGATAGTTTTTAGTATTTTTGCAGAAAATATAAAACTATGGAGAAAGAGATACAGGCAGTTTTGGAGATATTGCGTGCCGGAGGGTTGATACTCTACCCCACCGATACGGTATGGGGCATCGGCTGTGACGCCACAAACGAGGAGGCCATTGCAAAGGTATATGCATTGAAGCGTAGCGAGAACAAGCAATCAATGCTCGTTCTGTGCCGCGATGCCGATATGATTGTGCGTTATGTAAATAAGGCACCAGGCATCGCCTTTGAGGTTATGGAGATGAGTGAGAAGCCATTAACATTAATTCTGGAGGGTGCCGTGGGTGTTGCAAAAAATCTCATTCCCGAAGAGGGAACGCTGGGTGTAAGAGTCCCCAACCACGAATTTTGCCGCCAGCTATTGCGTAAGTTCGGCAAGCCGATAGTTTCGACCTCGGCTAACATCTCGGGCGAGCCGACACCGATGAAGGGTCTGGGCGAGGTGAGCCGCGAGATAATCGACGGCGTGGATTATGTGGTAAATCCCCGTTTTCAGGGTAAGCCGACCTGCAAGCCAAGTGCCATAATGGCCTTTGGCGAGAGAGGCGAGGTGACGATTATCCGACAGTAAGGAACTGCAACACATGCAGCAAACAAAAAAAGAGTTCAGCCAAACCAGCCGAACTCTTTTTTCGTTAATATTCAGTTGTCTTACAACTTTGCAAGACACTCTGTGATGTTCTTCTCGATGCGGGCCAAAACATCACCCTCCTCGCCCTTGACGAACTTCTCTCCAACGATATTTTCGTAAAGCTCGATATAGCGTTCGGTGATGCTGTCCACGATTTCGGGAGTCATATCGGGTACCTGCTGACCCTCCTGACCCTGAAAACCATTAGCCATAAGCCACTCGCGAACAAACTCCTTCGAGAGCTGCTTCTGCTTCTCGCCCGCAGCCAGACGCTCCTCGTAACCCTCTGCGTAGAAATAACGCGATGAGTCGGGAGTATGAATCTCGTCCATAAGATAGATCTTACCCTCCTTCTTGCCGAACTCATACTTTGTATCAACAAGAATAAGACCCATCTTTGCCGCAATCTCTGTTCCACGCTGGAAGATAGCACGAGTGTAAGCCTCCAACTGCTCGTAGTCCTCGCGGCTCACAATGCCCTGTGCAATAATCTCCTCCTTTGTTCCACATAGCATATTCTTTCAATGCAGCCACATCACGGGCTTTCAGATATTTGCTCTGCACTCGGTCAAATTCCTGCTCGTTGATCAGCCGTACCATTTCATCAAAAGTGTGCCACTGCACCACCGTGCGGCTATCCTGTTCGGCCTCTGTCAGATGGTTCTCGCCGAGGGCATGGGTAGTCGTGACCACAAAGTAGTAGTTGATTTGGGTGTAGTCCAGGCTTGCCCGGTTTTCGGCAACAATGCCTAATTCCTTGATCTCATCGCAGACGCAGCCGGTTTCTTCATAGACCTCCCGGCGTAGGGCTGTCGGCACATCCTCACCATCTTCCACACCGCCACCAGGCAAGCTGTGGAGCTTGAATTTATCGGCATACATGACAGCATACAAGCAGTCCTGGTTTTTGACAATAGCACGGGCAGTAATCCGGGGAGCCTTGGTAGACATCCCGTCCGTACCCAGTATGATCTTGTCATTCAGTTCGCATATTTGCTTCATAGCATTTAGTCCTTTTGGAAGATAAACTCCCAATGATCTCTTTGATTCTTGAATCGTACAGTATGGATTTCCTCTACGAGGAGATGGGCGATTACGCAAATGCGTATGCGGTATATAATCAGATTGCTGATAATCTGGAAAACCGGGGTTTTGAAGCAGAAGTGAACTTGCCCAGAGCACTGGCAAAGAAGTGCCAGGAGAAAATATCCACATAAGATACCTGTCCTCTGTTCTTCGGAACAGGGGACATTTCTTTTTACCGCCGCCACAGCCGCGACACGCCCGCCACACCGCCTGCTTCCGCTATCCTTTCCTCACCCCAGCGGAAAAGCCCACACACCGCCGCAAGCTGGCCCACACCGCCGGGAAACTTTTTGAAAGAAAGACTTGCAATTTTCCCACTTCCAAGGTAACATCACACAAACTTTTTGGAGGTGCATTTTATGAAATATATCCCCGCAATCGTCCAGTCCCACATGGCAAAGCGAATCGCCCTGTACGGACAGGAGCCTGAAGAGCCACTGGTAGAGGAATTGTTTAAGCGGTACTCCGAGCTGCAATCCACCAACGATCAGGCATTCCTGGTCGCATTCCAGAAGCTGTATCAGTT
>JAFNXQ010000123.1 GCA_017383445.1 Alistipes sp. | reverse complement strand
GAAAAGAAGACATTTCTGGATATCTGGCTATCTCTTGCCAAGGTCTATCACCAGCTTAAAGAGAGGCTCTCGGCAATCGGCATCGCCTATCAGGGAATGATATATCGTTCGGCTGCCGACAATATCAAATCCGGCAAGGAGTTGCCCGACTGCTCGCGACACTATGTGTTTGTGGGTTTCAACGCCCTCTCGAAGTGCGAGAAGGTGGTGCTGGATTTCCTCCACACAAACGCCACCTGCGAATTTATATGGGACCACGACGACTACTACACCAAGCAGCACGTACAGGAGGCAGGCCGCTTTATCAGCGAGAATCTTTCGCGATATAAACCTACGCTTGATGTAAGTCATGACAACTTTAACAACATCAGCAAGAAGCTAACGACCATATCAACGGTATCGGATGTGGCTCAATGCAAGTATATTCCCACTCTTCTGCGAGAGATATCGCCAGAGATGGAGTTCAGCAAGAATAGTGCTATCATCCTCACCGACGAGGAGCTTTTGATGCCCCTGCTCCACTCTCTGCCCAACGAGTGTGCCGAGAATATCAACGTCACGATGGGACACCCCATTCGCAATACCGCAGCCTACTCGTTTATTAACAGGCTCATCTCGCTACAAAGAAATGCACAACTCTCAAAGGGAGAGATAAGTTTCTATCATGTGGATGTTACGGGTGTCTTGCAGCACCCCTATCTGATAAGACTCTTCAAGCAAAGCGACGCCATCTACAACCGCATCGTTGGCGAGCACATGATACGCGTAAAGCAGAGTATCTTTGCTGAGGAGGAGCCTCTGTTGCAGAAGGTCTTTTCATACTCCGACAGCTGGGAGAGCTTCGCACAGCGAATCGTAGAGATTATAGATGGCCTGGTGGAGAGAGCAACCGACAACGAAGAGGATATATCCATCAAGGCAAGCTATCTGTCGGCCATATCTGCCGGCATAAGCGAGATAGCAAACTGCCTGAAACTTTGCGACATAGAGCTGGATATCAAAACCTTTACCATGCTCCTGCATCGCCACCTGCCCACAATCAGCATACCATTCAGCGGCGAGCCTCTGCAAGGCTTACAGATTATGGGTATTCTGGAGACGCGAGCACTCGACTTTAAGAATGTAATCATTATGTCGATGAGTGACGAGAACTTCCCCGGCAAGCTCAGTGGCAAGAACTCATTCATCCCCTACAACCTGCGTCGGGCATACGGCATACCCACACCGGAGGACCACGAAAGCGTCTATGCCTACTACTTCTACCGCCTGATTCAGCGTGCAGAACGCGTGGATATGCTCTACTGTGCCCACAACGGAGAGAGTGACCCCAGTCGCTACATCCGCCAGCTGGACTACGAGGCCCAATACCCGATAAAGCGAGTAAACATAGGCGTAGATATCAAGGCCGAGGAGGATAAGGTGATTGAGGTCGAGAAGAGTGACGAGATTATGGAGAGGCTGAACCAATATCTCGATCCCAAGAGCAATTCGCGTCTTTATCCATCGTCGCTGGCACCCTATCTGGTATGTCCATTAAAGTTCTACTTCAAGAAGATTGCCAAACTGACAACGGAAGATGAGTTGGAGGACAACATTGACAGCAGAGTATTCGGTAACATACTCCACTCGGCAATGGAGATACTATACGGGGAGTTCAAGGGCATAGTATATACAGCCGAGGATATGAATCGTCTGCTCGAAGGCGACCGTATTGAAAAAGCCGTGACGGAGGCTATCGACAAAGAGCTGGCGAAGAACCGACATATTGACGAGGATGAGTATTCGGGCGACCTGCTGCTTAACAAAAACATTGTCATCAAGCAGATTCGCGACAACATCATACCCTACGACAGGAGTCAGAGTAATGTTGCCTTTGTCGGCTTTGAGGAGACCTACGAAGATAGTTTCCCGCTGAACGACGGCAGTGGCCGAGAGGTGAATATTGCGGGTAAGGCCGACCGTATAGACTCGCTGCCAAACGGCAAGCTGCGTGTAGTGGATTACAAGACGGGCAAAAAGCATTTTGCAGATAAAGACAGTACCGCTTTCAGGGTTGAGCAGTTGTTCGAGGGCGAGGGTCGTGGCAAATATGACAATGTGTTCCAGACGCTGATGTACTCGATGGTTATTGCGAACAAAGAGAAGCGTGTGGTACAACCCGGGCTCTATTACATCAAGCAGATGCACAGCAAGGGTTTCAAGGACTATCTGACTATTAACAACCAGACAGCTGACACCTCACTCTTTATGGAGGATTTCGAGCAGCGGCTTCGGGTCGTTTTTCAGGAGCTGTTCGACCAGAAGATTCCATTCAGACAGTGTCCGGCAGAGGAGGCCGACAAGAATTGTGAATATTGTGATTTCAAAACCATTTGCAGACGCTAACCCAAGATATGAGAGCAAGAGTATTAAGTGCCAGTGCCGGCTCG
This sequence comes from Alistipes sp., assembly GCA_017383445.1. GTDB lineage: Bacteria > Bacteroidota > Bacteroidia > Bacteroidales > Rikenellaceae > Alistipes. Next base: position 3,591 of record JAFNXQ010000123.1, on the reverse strand, counting down.
GGAAAGACCTTCCGACTGGCCTACAAATTTGTGCTTGACACCATCAAACACTACAAAGATAAGCCCTATCTTTACAGGGCCATTCTCGCTGTGACCTTTACGAACAAGGCCACCGAGGAGATGAAGGGCCGTATTCTGGAGAAGCTGAGTGACATCACAAAGCAGCCCGACACAAGCGACTATATGCGTATGCTGAAAAAGGATTTGGGTCTGCCCGAGGAGGAGATTATACGCCGTGCCGATGCCATTATGAAGCATATCCTGCACGACTACTCTCACTTCAACGTGATGACGATTGACAAATTCTTCCTCTACATAATGCGTTCATTCCTCAAGGAGTTGGGTATGGATCTCAACCCCACTATCGAGATAGACAAGAGCCTGTTGCTCCAACGCAGTGTGGATGCCCTGATTGAGGATACACGAAGCGACGAGGAGTTACAGCAGTGGATTACCGACTACGTCTTTGAGAAGGTCGATGAGAAGGGTGAATGGAAGATAAATGAGGACCTGAAAAACATCGGAAAAGACTTTTTCAAGCTCTCCGACCGCACTCTTATCAAGGGAGCTTCCGACCGAAAGAGATTATTAAAATTTGTAAAGACCTACAACGCCTCCTTGAAGAATCTTGAAGCAAAGATGAAGGCTCTGGGCCAAGAGGGTGTAATGTTAATAGGCAATGCCGGAGCCAGCGTGGAGGAGTTCCATCAAAAAAGCAGCGGTTTGGCCGGGTATATCATAAAGGCTGCCAGCGGTAAGTATGCAGCTCCGGGCAAAAAAACCGAAGAGTCGCTTAACGGAGGTCCGTTTGCCAACACCCCACGAGCTGCACAGATTGCACCACAGCTATTAGATATAGGCCACAAGATTGTCGAGATATACAAAGAGTATAGCAAGATAGAGCCGATGGCAACCACCATCAGAAAGAAGTATCGAGCATTTGCTCTTATGCAGGATATCTATACCAGAATGCGCAATTGCCAGAGGGAAGATGGGTCGGTTGTCCTTGACGAGACGGAGCATATCATCTCAAAGTTTATCAACAACGACAACAACGATGCCCCGTTCATCTACGAGAAGGTCGGCAACCGCTTTGAGAGGTTTATGATTGACGAGTTTCAGGATACTTCGGAGAGTGACTGGAGCAACTTCGTGCCACTGTTACGCGAGGCTATGTCGGAGAACGACGACGAGTCGGTATTTATCGTAGGTGATGTGAAGCAATCCATCTATCGTTTTCAGGGTGGCGACTGGCGTATCCTCGCACGCGATGTGCAGAACAAGTTGGGTAAAGACAATGTAGTGGTTGAGCCATTGGAGGATAACTGGCGAAGCAAGCCCTGCATAGTGAACTTCAACAACGACCTCATTGGCCGCATCGTCAAGGCCCACAACGAGAAGCTGAACAGCAAGCTACTGTCGGCCGTTGAGAGTGGGTACATTACCAACGAATGCAAGGCGGAGTTGCACGACACGCTTAAAAATGCCTACACAGCCCACTCGCAGAATGCCCGAAAGACCGAAGGCCGAGAGGGTTACATCCGCGTAGAGGGGTACGACAAGGTGTCGCCCTTTATTGAGGCCATTGAGTCGGCAATTGGCCGAGGCTACAAGTATAGCGACATAACCATATTGTATCGCAACTCAAAGGATGCCCCCATCATCATCAAGCAGCTGCTCGACTACAAGCAGGATAAGCAACTTGACTTCAACATACGCACGCAGGAGTCGCTGGTTATAGGTCTTTCGCCGGTGTGTCAGTTTGTGATTGCGGTGCTGCGTCTGTCGCAAAATCGCAACGAGAAGATATATCAGGCTGTCATCAATGACTATCTCTCTCGCTACCACTACCTGCCGCTTCGCGAGAGTGAGGATGCACTGCTTGACAACATCTGCCAGCTGCCGCCAAACGAGGCCTTTGAGCATATCGTGAAGCACTTCTCGCTGAATGATGACCCCACCAATGTAGCATACTTGCAGGCTATGCAGGAGCAGATTATCACCTTCTGCAAGAAGAAGTTCTTTGATATTGCTCTCTTCCTGCAGTACTGGGACGAGAAGGGAAAGGATGAGAGTCTCTCGGTAAGCAAAAGCGAGAACGCCATCGAGCTGCTCACCATACATAAGGCGAAGGGCTTGCAGAACAAGGTCATCATCATACCCTACTGCAAGTGGTCGCTGTTCAACAACACGGACAACACCATCTGGGCAGACACAACAGGCATCGAGGGCTTTGAGGGCATAGGTCGCTACCCTATCAGCGGAAGCGAAGAGATAATTATGGCCACGCCATTTGCCAAGGACTTCCTAAATGAGCAGATATACTCCCACGTTGATGCGATAAACCTGCTCTATGTGGCTGTGACGCGTGCCGAGGATGAGCTATACATATATATCCCGCAAAAGAGCAATGATAAAAACATAGGCTCGCTGGTTGCGGCAGCGGTAAACGACACTACGGCATCGGACTACAACATTGAGGCAAGACGCAGCGAGGGCGTTGTGGAGTATGGCTCACATGCCGACAAGGACGAGGAGAAAGAGCAGGAGGAGCAGAAGGTAAAGAGTATTATCATGCAGGAGTACCCCACCAACCCCACACACGGCAACCTGCGACTATCGACACAGCGATACTATCAGGACAAGGCTGTGGGTATGTCATCACAGCGTGAGGTGGGTATTATGATGCACTCGATACTCTGCGAGGCGACCGACTTTGCCGACATCGAAAGACGCATAGAGGAGGCTCACACCCAGGGTCGCATTAATGCCAAACAGCGGGATGAGCTGCGTGAGGTCATCAGCCGCGAGTTTGCCCGCGACTGCGTCAAGGAGTGGTTCTCTGATGGCTGGGAGGCTATTCGCAACGAGCAGGATATCATCTGCGGCTCGACGATAGGCACACGCCGCCCCGACCGCGTGATGACGAAGGGCTGCCGTGCCGTGATTGTCGATTACAAGTTCGGCAATGAGCCCTCGGGCGAGTATGTCAAGAAGATGCGTCTTTATATGGATTTACTGAGGCAAATGGGCTACGACGAGGTGGAAGGATATTTGTGGTATATGACCATCGGCAAGATTGAGAAGGTGGAGTAAGGTTACAAAGTTACAAAAGTTACAGGGGTGTAACTTTTGTAACTTTGTAAGAGCAAAGAGTTGTCTTTCATCTTTTATCTTTGCTCTTTTATCTTTATATTTGCAGTATGGATATAAGAGTTGGACTTGGATACGATGTACACGCCCTGGCCGAAGGTCTTCCCCTGTGGTTAGGTGGCGTAAGGATTGAGCATACAAAGGGTTGTGTGGCTCACTCCGACGGAGATGTGGCCCTGCACGCCGTGTGTGATGCCTTGCTTGGGGCTGTGGCGGCAGGAGATATAGGCAAGCTATTCCCCGACACCGACCCACGATACAAGGGCATAGACTCAAAGCTCTTGTTGCGTGAGGTATGCAGCGTTGTCGAGCAGAGGGGCTACCGCATATCGAACATAGACTGCACGATAGCGGCACAAAAGCCCAAGCTACGCCCCTACATCGACACTATGCGGGAGGTAGTAGCCGAAGTTATGGGCATAGACCCCGAACGCGTAT
>JAFNXQ010000011.1 GCA_017383445.1 Alistipes sp. | reverse complement strand
AGGTATAGGAGATCTGCCTCTCCTCCTTGAAAGATATTAAAAAAAAGAACCGTTGCCGGAGGGCAGAACCCTCCGGCTTTCGGTTCAAAGAAATATTACTCGTGATCAACACGGTCCATAAACTTAGCACAGAACCAGTCACCACCGATTGTACAACCAGCAGGCATCTCCTTACCACCAGGACCACCTGGAGACCAGTATCCCTCGATAATAAAGTCGAAGTAAACGATACCTGTGTTCATATCAAAATATGAATAGTTTCTCTTGGTTGGGTCTGGACCTGCCTCATTCAAACCACGCTCTACCACGTTAGTAAGAGCATAGCATTTTGAACCTGGCTTCTCTGCAAATGCTGGAAGTCCATCAACCTCAAGTGCGTTAGCAAAGTCTGGATCAATCTCCTTAGTGAAATCTACATCAAAGTAAGCATACATGTTATAAGAGTACTTAGATGCATACTTCTGACCATTACGACCAGCACCGGCAGGAGTATCCTTTGCCAAGATGATATCGTAGCGGCTATCACCATAGTTACTCATAGGCTTAGCAAAGCAACCACCCTTGTTCCAAGCTGAACGCCAACCATCCTCGAATGTATAAATACCTACGATTGTGTTGAAAGTAACAACATAAGTAGTCTTCTGGTCTGCAAGCAAAACAGAACCCTCTACCAATGCGTCCTCCTTAAGGGTCAAAGGAATCATAACCTTATCACTATCATAAGGAACTGCTGACAAATCGATAGAAACCTTTACAGAACCCTTCTGCTGACCAGCAGGGATAGTAGCAGTTCCAACAGTTACATTAGCCTCATCCATAGTGATATAAGAAGTACCATTAGCTGTGTTATACTCAGCTACCAAGCTGTTGTCGATAACAAACTCCAAAGTCTGATCATCAAGCATAGGTGTATTCATCTGTACCTCAACATTCAACTCACCTGTAGTATTCTCAACAACTGCAGAAGAAACCCATACCTTCAACTGTGACATCTCGATAGCGAAGAAAATACACTTATTCTGTACAACGCCATAAGCTGTAGAAGTCATCTTGATAGGCAAAAGGAACTTATCCTCAGTGTTACCAAGGCGTGAGCAGTCGAAAGTAATTGTAGACTTAACTACCATATCCTCAGCTGTAAATACATCCTCGTTGATAGTGTAATAGTCAGTAAGCAACTTGTAATTAGTACCGTTAGCTGTGTTGTAAGCATCAACCTCATCCTGACCCATAGCCTCATACTTAACCTTAGACACTTCCAAGCTATTAAAGTTAGCTACAGCGTTCAACTCAACAGTCTGTGACAAAGGAATAACAGGAACGAACTCCAAAGTCTGAGCTGCTGCAGGAACATCTACGGTAACCTTAGGCTCCTCGATCATAGGACGCAACATAACAGTGATAACATCCTGCTTGCTATCGATACCTGTCTTGGGGCATGATAAACGCAATGGAAGAACATAGTCTGAAGCCTCCTCGCGACCCAAACCTGAAACCATAGCTGCGGGCTTTGTTACAACAGTGAAATCAACATCCAAAGAGTCCTTTGCAAGAAGAACCTCCTCGGGAATAGTGTAGTACTCAGAAGGCAACAACTCGTAAGAAGTACCATTCTGGAGGTTATACTCGTCGATAAGAGCCTCATCAACGAGAACGTTCATATTCATCTCCTTCGACAAACCGGCAGTACGCGCTACATTGATAACGGTCTCCTGCTCGTCGTAGATTGAAATTGTATTGACAGCCTGAACACCGGTCTTGTTGAGCTCGGGATTAGGAATAATCACGATAGGATCATACTCCACATCACAAGCTACAACAGAAGCCATAACTGCTACACCTGCCAAAATATTAAATATTTTTTTCATACTTAATAAATACTTTTTAGGTTTTGTTTGAATTTATACGGTATCAAACCTATCTACTAATAGAAAGGAGCCTGTACCAACTCAGTGTTCAACATAACCTCTGAAGCCTTGATAGGCAAGAAGTAATGCTTCAAGTCGAAACGCTTAACAGCAGCCTCAACGGGAGTAAAGAATGCAGCATCTGTACAAGTTGAACCACCTGCATCGTTAGTAGCACTAGCACCGCGGCTCTTGTCCAAACCACGCTCATTGTGGTTGAATACACCGTTAGGACCGTGAGCAATGAACCAACGACGAGCATCGAAGAAACGATGGCACTCGTAGCAAAGCTCGATCTTACGCTCGTGACGAATCAACTCACGCAACTCCTCCTGAGTGTATGACTTAGAAATGTCGTGGCCGGGGATACCAGCACGCTCACGAATCTGGTTTACATAGTCAAGGATAACGTCCTTCTTAGCTGCACCGTAGTACTCGTTCAATGCCTCAGCATAGTTCAAGTAGATCTCACCCAAACGAATCAATGGGAATGGGCAGTTCATCATACGGTTAGCGTTAGAGTTCTGCTTTGAAGACCAGTAGCCCAATGGAATGTTCTTACGTACAGAGAAACCAGTTGTGTTCTTGTCACCAGTAGTGAACTTGTCACCTGACAAACCGCTGAACCAGAAGTCAACGATACCATAACCCTCAGCATCCTGTGCACTGTCAGTCTCGTTAGGCTTCTGATAGCTTACACGCTGGTTGGGGAAGTGAATGTTTGCATAGAAACGAGGCTCACGACCTACGAACATGTGGAATGTACCAGCGATAGTACCATCGCCAGCCTCCTCAGAGAACTGACGGTTCTCAAACCAAGTGTCAGTCTCAGGAGCACGGCTACCATCTGCCATGTGGAACTCGTTGATGAAGTCCAAAGGCAAAGAGTAACGACCGTTCCAACCGAACCAACGTGCGGGAAGAGCACACATACCATACCACTGCATAGAGTTGATCTTACCCCAGATAGTCTCGGGATTCTCTGCACCCCATGTGGTAGTGATAGTACGGATGTTAGTTACAAGGCTCTCGAAATCATCTGGATCCTCAGCCTGCTTCAAAGAGTAGCGACCAGAGTTGATAACCTCCTCAGCAGCATCAGCAGCCTTCTTCCACAACTCCTTGTTGTAAGTCTGTGGCATAAGAACCTTACCATCGTTGTTCTTCCAGTTTGCATATACGGTGTTACCATTGTACAATGGGCTGGCAACATAGAGGTAGATGCGTGACTGAAGAGCACGAGCAATACCTACGTCGGGCAGACCAAGGTCGTTAGCTGTACGAGCCTCAGGCATACCGTTCTCGCAAGCCCAGTTGATCTCGTTGTCAATCCACTCGATACACTCGTTGAAAGTGTTACGAGCCTGAGGAGTAGCCAACTCAGAACCTGTACGGCTGCGATCTACGATGGGCACCGGACCATAGAGGCGAACCAAGCACCAGTGGTAGTAAGCGCGCATGAAACGAGCCTCAGCGTGGTACTTGCGACGCTCCTGCTCACCCAACTCCTTGCAACGGTCAACGTTCTCAAGGAAGAGGTTGATGTGGCGGATTGCCTGATAGTAACGAACGAAGAAATAGTAGTTGTAGCCTTGAGAACCCTCACCATAACCATAGTAGTTGTCGGGGCTCATCTTACCCTCTGATACGTTACGGATGAAGCCCTCCTGGATATAAGCAGCCTCATCAGTGCACCAGAAATAAGGGATCTGTCCAGAAGAGTGCATCTCCTGTACCATAAAGTCGTCGCTGTACATACGAGCGTACCACTTACGGGTATCGACATCAGATGTAAAGATCTTGTCAATTGAGTTCAACTCCTCGGGGTCCTGATCCAAATAATTGGCACAGCCGGGAAGAACCATCAGCGACGCAAGCAATAAATATATAATCTTATTTTTCATATCTGATACTTATTATTAGAATGTTAAGTTAACACCTACGAATACCTGACGCTGCATAGGATATGTATCTACACCTGTCTCAGGATCCCAGAACTCTGAGATAAATGGACTTACAGTAAAGAGGTTCACGCCCTGAACGTAGAAACGCATAGAGCCGCAGTGAATCTTGTTAGCCCACTTCTGAGGAAGAGTATAACCGATCTCAACGTTCTTCAAACGGAGGTAACCGCTGTCGCGCAACCACCAAGTTGAAGTCTGATAGTTGTTTGCGTTAGCACCCTCATGCAAACGAGGAGAGAACGCGTGTGAATCCTGGTTCTCAGGAGTCCAACGATCCAAGAAGATGGTCATTACGTTACCCATCCACTTAGGACCACGGTCAGCCTGGAAAGGCTGGAAGTACCAACCACCTGACAAATATGTAGAGCGGTTAGAAGCACCCTGGAACAAGAATGAGAAGTCGAGGTTCTTCCACTTAGCTGAAGCACCGAAACCGTAAACGATCTCAGGCATTGATGGGTGACCAATCCAAGTCTTATCAGCCTCGGTGATCTTACCGTCATCGTTCAAGTCCTCATAGCGGATATCACCGGCACGCAACTGCTCCTTGTCCATTGAGAACTGAGTGTAGTAGTCGGGAAGTGCATCCAACTCCTCCTGTGAGAAGAGGTGCATTGCCTTGTAACCTGAACGCAAGCCGTAGCGAACGCCCTTGCGATCCTGCCAAGGATATGCATAGTACATACCATCCTCAACGATCTCGTTACGAGTGAAAGTGAAGTTACCACGAACAGAGATAAACCAATCCTTGTTGATCTGCTTACCATACTCACCAGAGATCTCAAAACCGCGGTTCTCCATCACACCCATGTTGGCGTACATTGTCTGACCCATAGGAATACCAGTGATCTCTGATACCTGAGGAGTCAAGAAGATGTTCTCACGCTTCTCGTAGAAGATATCTGCATTCAACTTCAAAGCATCCCAGAAGCCCAACTCAAGACCGAGGTTATACTTTGTAGCAACCTCCCAAGTGATATCGGGGTTAGCCATACGACCCTCACCGATACCGCTCATATGATAGTCGTACTTCTCACCGAGGCTGCTGAAACCAGAAGCATTCTGGTTAACAGTTGAAAGATATACGAAACGCTGTGCACCCACGTTGTCGTTACCTACCTGACCTACTGATGCACGGATCTTAGCCCAAGTAAGTACGCGGCTGTCACGCAAGAAGGCCTCCTCTGAAGCAACCCAACCCAACGCGATAGCGGGGAAGATACCCATTCGGTTACCCTTTGCAAAGTTCTCAGAACCGTTGAAACCGATGTTAGCCTCAACCAAGTAACGGTTGTCGTAGCCGTAAGTTACACGACCTGCCAAACCGATAGAACGGTTAGGAAGTGCGTTTACATAGGTCAAACCGCTGTTCATTACGCGGTGATCCTTTGCGAAGCCCATTACCAAAGCACCTACATCGTGCTTACCGAACTTACGCGCGTAATTAATAGTGAGCTCAGCGTACTGGTCACGTGAGCCAGAGCTTGTCTGCTTGTAACCGAGGTAATCCTGAGCCGCATCAGCCTGCCACTCTGTGAGCAACAACTCGCCAGACTCGTCACGACCGGTTGCCTGGAAGTAGTTGATACCACGAGAACGCTCCTCCTGAGTTGTGTTGTGGTAGTCATAAGCGTAGATCAACTTTGCAGAGAGACCCTCAGTGATGAACTTCAAATCCTGGTTGATTGTGATGTTCGCACGCAAAGAGTTACCCATTGTTCTGGTGAAACCACGCTGTGTAAGGTCGTTGTAAGGGTTGTTCAAACCATCAACACCTGCCAACTTACCGTCGCGGTAACGAACGGGCATTGCGTTAGGAGCTGCGTTGATGATATCACGGTAGATGTTGTTAGAACCGTTAGCAACCTCGCCACCATCACCAAACGGAGTGGTGTTCTCGATTACGTTACCCTGCAAACCTACGCTAACAACAGTTGTTGTTGTGATATCCATATCAACGTTGGTACGGAAGTTGTAACGCTTGTAGTTGATGTTCTTACCAAAGCGACCTACCTCTGAAGGAACCCAGTCATACTGGCCGGGGTTAACCTTATACTGACCATCCTGGTTGTAGAAAGAGAGAGCTGTAAAGTAACGAGCAAACTTACCACCACCAGAGATGTTTGCACTTACCTTCTCAGACAAAGATACATCCTTCATCAAGAGCTTCTGCCAATCTACGTCGGGGTAGAGCTCAGGGTCAGCCTGAGTACGCATAGCCTCAATCTCAGCCTCAGAGAATTTGTTAGCAACAGAAGCACCGGGAGTAGCATCGATTGCCTCGTTATACAACATAGAACGTGTCGCTGCATCTACGAAATCAAGACGCTTGCTGGCGAAAGAGAAGCCCTGCTCATAACGGAGGTCAATCTTTGCGGGACCGTCGAAACCACGACGAGTGTTAATCAAGATAACACCGTTCGCACCACGCACACCATACACAGCAGTTGCAGACGCATCCTTCAAGACGCTGAATGACTCGATCTCGAGGGGGTCAACATTCTCCAAGGGACGCTCGATACCATCGACCAATACCAATGGGTTGGGGTCTCCGGTAAATGTCGCGATACCACGAATCCAGAACTGTGCGTCATCCTTACCGGGCTCACCTGAAGACTGCAAAGCCACAAGACCGGCAACGTTACCTGCCAAAGACTGGCTGAGTGAACGTACGGGAACTCGCAATGACTGAGGACTTACAGTCGAGATCGCACCTACGACTGACTCCTTCTTCTGTGTACCGTAACCTACGGCAACAACTTCAACCTGCTCGATGTCAGTGGCCTCGCTCTTCAAAACGATGTTTGTGGCCTTACCGGGCATTGCAGCAATCTGCTGCGTCTCGTAGCCGATAAACTCAACAACGAGCGTAACATTCTGGTCAGCCTTAACGGTGAAGCGACCATCAACGTTGGTAACAACAGCCTGTGTGGTACCCTTTACCATCACGACTGCACCAACAACTGGTTGTCCTGCTTCATCGAGCACCAAGCCAGACACTGTGGACGTTTGCGCCCATAGCAGCGAAGCCGAACATACGGCCGCTACCAGCAAAAGTGCTTTCTTAAGAAAGCGATTAATAGTTTGGTTCATACCCATAATTTTTTAAGTTTTAAATTAATTGGGAGTTAAATGAAAAATAAAAATGAATAAAATTTGGTGGTTTTTATTTTTTTTCATCGTAAAAGTCGTGCTTTATTTATAAATAGTCATTCGCACGGAATACACGCAGTGCGAAAATGTCTGAATTTTGCTCAATTTGTACGATTTTATCCTAAAATCCCCCCTTTCTGTATCATTTTATGCATAGTTGCTATCATAATGGCAATAAACTTTACTCTTGGTGTATTATTCTGCTTTTTGCAGCGATTGCTCCGCTTGTGGTTTTGGAATGAATGGTGTTTGCGAGTTTTTTGCCTTGCTTTATGGGCTGTTGTCGGCAGTTATTAAAAATTTTTTGTAAATATGGTTTGGTGGTTGTAATTTGAAACCTTTTGGCAAGAAATTCTAACTAAATATAGGCTGTTGTTCGGCAGGAAGATTTTCGTGTAATCTGTGGCGGCTTGACGGGGTGGTAGCTGAGCAATGGCGGGGTGGAGAGGTGATGATAAAAGGGCGTGTTATTAAAATTTTGAAAATTGGTCATTGTTTTAGACCTTTTGAGTTGATGTTTTCAGGGCTGCGGAGGGTGGTATGCCGAGTGTAGGGTATTGTATATTGTTGCCGTTTTGCTATGCGGATACATTATATAACGTAATTATATCGTTTAGGTTTGTTGCTAAAACAAATGCTCAGAATGACGCTACAAGCCTAAAATAGATAATTTTGCTATATTATATATGTAGAGTGCGGAAGATGATTTTCCGGCCAGGATAGTGGCTTTTGTGTGATTAGAGGTTTTACCTTTCACTTTTCGTGTAAAAAAAGAAACCCGTACCATTGCTGATACGGGTTTGTGTCGTGCGACTGTGTTGTCGCAACTATGCGGGTCGTGCAACCTATTAGTTCAGGAGATCCACCATTGCGGTTGCACCCTCCTTGATACGATAGGTCTTTGCAGCCTTGCCCTGTGGCGTAACAACGATAGTGAGCTTACCTGCACCTGTGCGTGTTACCTTAATATCAATAGTATTACCGAAAGCACGCATCTGTTTCAGGCTCATCTCCGGCCATGCTGTGGGCATGTGAGGAGTGATAGTGAACGAACGCATACCGTCAGGGCAGATGCCGAACAGACCCTCGGTGATGATACGGCAGTAGAGGCCACTCTCGGCAGAGAGGTGACGCTGTGAACCCTCTGGCCACGCCTCGATAGGATAGGGAACGTGGTCGCCCAAGAGACGACGGCGTGAATACTGTGCCAGGAAGTCAGTTGCCTTATCAGCATAGCCTGCGTTGTAGATACCACGCAAAGCATAGAGTGTAGAACGATCCCAGAATGTCGTGCTGCCCGCAGCGGTGAGCAAACCATCCTCGGTCATAAGCTCTGGGCTCATCAGGGCGGCTACGGTGCCCTCCTTGCGGTCCATAATGCCTACAACCAAAGGCATGCATATCCACGAACGCAATACGTCGTTACCCTCGTAGTAGCGATATGTGTGATATTGACCCATATCGGCACCGAAGTGCTTCTCAATGGCTACACGCAAAGCACGATGACGAGCCAGGTATGTGTCAAGTTCTGCATCCGATACGCCAATCTCCTCGCCCAGCTTCTCTGCCAATACCAAAGCGTCGTAGTAGAGTGTTGATGTGCAAAGGTTGGCATCGCCATCGGGGAAGCGACCCTCCAGCTCGTCGGTGTCAGATGCTACAACGCCGTCAGCGTTGAGCTTGCTGTGGCAGTAGTTCAGACACCACTTGATCAGAGGCCACAACTCCTTTGTGGTCTTCATGTCGCCATAAGCCATAGCAAAGCGTGTTGCACCGTGTGCAATCATAGCGGCGTCACCGCGGTCGCCGGCACCATTCCAGATGTCGTCACCCTCGGCGATGATAGAGCTTGGGATAGGCTTGCCCTCGCTGTTCATAAAGCGTGCGAAGTGCTTGAATGAGTTGATAGCCGACTTGTTACCCACGTCGTATCCCAGGAATGGGAAGAATGGGTTTACATACTCTGCCTGGTCGTTAGCCCAGATAGCGGCGTAGTAAGACTCGCCACCCGGTGCGTGCATATAGCCGCCACGAGTGTTGATGATTGACTCTGCAGCACGAATCTTTGCGAAGCGGAACTCGCGGTCGATAACATCGTCGGGAGTATCCAGAATGAGGCACTTGTCGATAGTGCCGTGTACGAAGTCCATGCGGGCCTCCAGCTCGGCTGCTACATCAACTATTACGGGGCGGTCGCCCTCGTAGTATGCCTGACATACCACGTCGAAAGTGATTTCGCCGTTAGGCTCTACGTTGTAGAAGCCAGAGTTTACGATAGATGTGTGGATGTAGTAAGCACCATCAACACCCTTCTTGGGGTCGGTCTGTGCCGTCTGCTCCAGCGAAGGGATAGATATTGCGAGTGGCTTCTCGGTGATGTTACGCAACACATAACGTTCGCACATCATAGGCATACGGCGTGATGGGAAGATGGTACGCGTCATCTTCAATACGGGTGTCGGAGCCGCCTTGCGAGCCGAACCTACATTCTTCTTGCCGATGTGCCAGAGGCTCTCAACGATAAGAGCACCGTCGAGCTTAACCTTCTCAACCTTCTCGGCCTGCAGAACCAAGCCGTTTACGCCCAGCAACGAGGGGATGTCGGTTGCTACGCGATACATAAGGCTGGCGTGTGTGTTGTTGGGGATAGTACGCATCAGGGGGAAGACCAGCGAACGTTCGCCGTGGAAAGCGCCCTTCTCATTCACGCCCCAACGCATTACGAATGACATCATCTCGCCAGTCATCTCGATATGATCATCGTGGGGGATGTTGTCGCCTACCTCCCATACGATAGCGTTGCTGTCGCTGTCCAACTGCCAACGCTGTCCATAAACTGTTACGGCCACCAGTGTAGCGACTATAACAAGCAAAGATTTTTTCAACATTTTTCTACTTTTTTTATAATTAATAATTACTCTTTTCACTTACCCATTCTCCCTTTTCGGGGAAGGCGTGGATTACTGTGCAGCCTCCTCGGTTGCAACCTCCTCTGTGGCGAGCTCCTCCTCCACGATGACCTGATGCTCACTCTCTGCCGAGTATGCATCCTTGCGAGAGGCCTCAAAAATCTTCACATCGTCAAACCACGCTGTACCGGTTGTTGCGTTGCCATCCCAGGGAGCCCCCAGACCGCAGCAGATCATTGCCTCGCCATTCTCGTCGGCGATGAATGTTACTGCAACCTCCTGCCACTCCTGTGTGTCATACAAACCGTTGGCAGCATTCCAGATCTGGTTGTTCAAATCTTTTGATACGAACAACACAGCACCGCTACCATTGGCTACATTCTTGCACTTTGCTACGGCTGTTGCACGATAGAGCTTGCCGGCTTCCAGGCCTGTGACGGTGTACTTTGCCGAGAGGTATGTGGGACGCTTGCTGGTTAGCTTCACGCAACCCGTAGCCTCAACGCCTGCATCGGCTGTGTAGATGATGTTGCCGGGAGCCTTATTCTTCTTGGTGCTCCAGTTGTTCTGGAACTGTGCCAGGTCGTTGAAATCCTCCTCAAAAACAGGTTTTTGAAATAACGAACAGGCCGCCAGCGACAAAACTGATACGGCAATTAAAAGTTTTTTCATAGTTAATAGTGTTTATTATGTTAAAATTCTTTTGTTGTCAAAAGCTCCATTACCAATTGGTAATGACACGTGTGGAGCAAGCACAAAACTCCAAAAAACAAAGATAGTATTTTTTTATGATTTACTCTCTGCCGAAAAGATAAATTTTACCCAAAAATCAAAATCTCTCCTGTACGCACCCTCTGTTGGCGTGATGCCCTCTATCTTAATACGTTTTTCATTGCCGGTTTATTGCCCCGAATATTTTTGCCAAGTGAAATAAAAACCACCTTTGGCCGCTGTTTTTTCGCAGAAAATTCTTATCTTCGCAATTAGAACCTCTCTCGTAGTCCGCTTTTTGCGGCTGTGGGGCTTGTCAGTGTGGTGTGACGCAACCTTTTCGGCGGAGTTCCGTGGTGCCATAGCGGGCAAGATATGAGAGGTGGCGTGGCAAACGAAAAACTATTGTAATATGACTGTTAAGGAGATAATATTTTTCTTTACCGACACGATTTTCCGTAAGAAGCCCGACGAGTATAAGAATCCCGTTGTGCGATGGGCGGCACGCCAGTACAAACTGCTTTTCTATACTGTGCAGGGCCTTTCGCAGCACGGCACAATGGTACAGAGTGCGGCGATGACCTTCTACACGCTTATCTCTATCGTGCCTATCGTTGCTCTGGTCTTTGCCATCGTGAAGGGCTTTGGTCTGCTGGACGGTCTGGTGGAGAATCTCTACGGCATCTTCCCGCAGATGCCCGAGGTGGTCGATTATGTTGTGGAGTTTGCTCAAAAGACGCTGGCCCGCACGCAAAGTGGCTGGGTGGCGGCCATATCGCTTGTGACACTCTTTTGGTCGGTGATACGCGTCTTTGGCTCGGTTGAGGATGCCTTCAACAATATCTGGGAGGTGAAATCCACGCGTAGCTTTGTCCGCAAATATACCGACTATATAGCCGTTGTCATCATAGCACCGCTGTTGTGGATTGTAGCCTCGTCGGCAGGCACCTATGTAAGCGAGATTTTCGGCATCGATGTATTGGTAGGGTGGGTGCAGGTGGCCTCAAAGGCCTTCTCGCTGATTATTACCTGGCTGATGTTCACCTTCATCTATGTCCTGTTGCCCAATACAAAGGTGCGTTTCGGCTCGGCTCTTATCTCGGCTATCATTGCCGGTACGATATTCCTCCTCTTCCAGTGGGGATATGTCTTCTTGCAGAAGTGGATGACCTCATACAACGCCATCTATGGTAGCTTTGCGGCTCTGCCCCTGTTCCTTATATGGTTGCAGACATCGTGGCAGATACTGCTTTTGGGCGGCGAGCTCTCGTTTGCCTTCCAGAATATCCAACGCTTCGACGAGGAACGCGAGTCGCTGCTGGCGAGCTACGACTGTCGCCGTAAACTTATGGTTGCCGTTATGGTCATCGTCGGCAAGGCCTTCCGTGACGGCAGGGGAGCTGTTCCCGCCGTTGAGATTAAGGAAAGACTTGCTCTGCCGACCCGTATTTTGAGCAATATCCTCTTCACTCTTGTCTCGGCGGGTATGCTCAACGAGATTCATCGCGAGGAGAGCGAATACGACGTGAGCTATGCTCCGGCACGCGATATCTCCACGCTGCGTCTGTATGATGTGTTGGAGGCGGTTGATAATCAGGGCTTCGGCCGCGATAATATAGAGTTGAAGGGCGATGACCTCGACAAAAGTTCGGCCGTTGTGGAACGACTGAAAGATGTTACGCGTTCCAGCTCGGATAATATTCTCCTTTTAGAGTTGATGAATGATGACAAATAAGAGAGAAAACATAAGCAGAGTTGTTGTCGTGGGCAGCGGAAACGTTGCCGAAGCTGTGGCGTTGGCCGTGGCCGACTGCTGGGGTGTTGAGTTGTGTCAGGTTGTGGCCCGCAATGAGGAACGTGCCGCCGAGATTGCTGCAATGGCGGGTTGCGAGTGGTGTTCCGACTTTGACGAGGCTGCCGATGCCGACCTCTACATCATAGCCGTCAGCGACCGTGCCGTTGAGGATGTCGCCGAGAAACTGCGTCGCCGCGAGGGCTCCGTTGTCGTGCATACGGCAGGCAGCGTATCGGTTGAGGCTCTGGGCGATGAGGCGTGTGGTGTGTTGTATCCGTTCCAGACCTTCACCGCAGGTCGCAGGGTCGATTTTACCGAGGTACCACTCTTTGTTGAGGGCTGTGACGAGGCTACTGCGGCACTTATCGAGGAGTTTGCCAACCTGTTGAGCAGCCGTGTCTATCGTGCTGACTCTGCACGCCGCCGCGAGATTCATCTGGCGGGAGTCTTTGCCTGCAACTTTGTCAATGCACTCTACTCTATGGCTGCCGACCGCCTGGCCGAGAGTGAAGACTTGCCTTTTGATGTGTTGCGTCCGCTTATCGTTGAGACTGCGGCAAAGGCTGTCGATGCCGAACATCCCCGACAGGTGCAGACGGGTCCTGCCGTCAGGGGTGACAAGGCTGTTGCCGAACGACACAAGAGTATGCTCGAAGGCTCGGTGCAGCGTGAGCTCTATGCTTTGCTGGACAGATATATTTTTGAAACCTGTCATAAATAAAAAAACAACCCCAAATAAAGCTTAAATTATGAAAAACCTATTTTATGCCATTATCTTGCCATTGCTCTTTATGGCTTATAGTGCCTCGGCACAAGAACAGGGAACCGAAAAAATGGGATATGGTGCCGGCTGGAGATATGCCTTCTCAAAGGAGGGCCGACAAGAGTGGAAACCCGAATTTACACTTCGATATATGTCGGGTTTTACAACCTCGGCCCCAATTATCACGGGCGGTGTCCGAATAGATGAGAAACGTACTTTCTCTTTGCTGTTAGGTCGTGGTGATACCTACATAGACCACGCCCCCGGTGATATATATACAATAATGACGGGCGTTGCTTTTCGCCGATATTTTCATCTTGGCAAGCGAAAGATATTTGCTATATATAGCGACTTATATATAGGTGCCGGTTGGATAGATAAGGTTACCGGCAAATATTATAAAAACACTGCCACATACGAGGAAATGGAACTTATTGAAGAGTCAGCCGGAGATGTGATTCTGATAGGAGGCTGGCAGCCGGGTGTCAGAGTGAGATGTTATAAAAATCTACACCTGTTTTTAGGCCCGACCATTGCTTCTGATTGCTTCGGTTTTCACGTCGGTGTAGGATTTTAAGAATAGTATATTGCAAGTATTTAACAAAACGATATATGGGAAATTTTAAGGAAGATATAGCCCTTACGAAGGCCTTTATCTTTGATGTGGATGGCGTGATGACCGACGGAGGCATTATGCCCATTGAGGGAGGAACCGACTTTATCCGAAAATATAATGCCAAGGATGGTTACGCCATAGCCTATGCACTGCGTCGCGGCTATAAGGTGTGCGTCATTTCGGGCGGACACGGCACGCTGCTGCGTTCACGCCTGGAGAGGTTGGGCGTAACGAAGATGTACCTCAATTGTATGGATAAGATTGCCGCAATGGATGAGTTTTTTGCCGAATTTGGTGTGGACCCCGCAACGACAATCTATATGGGCGACGACATCCCCGATTTGGAGTGCATGGAGAGGGTAGGCATACCCGTATGCCCTGCCGATGCCTGTGCGGAGGTTATCGAGGCATCGCGTTATGTGTCGGAGTTTGGCGGCGGCAAGGGTGCTGTCAGGGATATTGTGGAGCAGACACTGCGGGCACAGGATGAGTGGGCGAAGGATCGCCGCGGAGTATTGGGTATTGCGTCAAAATAAAACGAAGATATTATGACAGAGGAGAATCGCCTACGCCGAGAGAGGGTGTTTGAGTTTTTTGCCACGCACGGCATAGAGTACGAGGTGTATGACCACCCCGAGGCTCCGACCATCGAGATAGCCCGCGAGTATTGGCATCAGGATGGCTCGAAGCACTGTAAAAACCTCTTTTTCCGCAATCATAAGGGCAACCGCCACTATCTGGTGGTCTTTGACTGCGAGCAGTCGCTGGCCATCCACGATTTGGAGCATCGCCTGCATCAGGGCAAGCTCTCGTTTGCCTCGGAGCAGCGTATGGAACGCTATCTGGGACTGCGTCCCGGTTCGGTGTCGCCTTTCGGTCTGGTGAACGATGCCGAGCACCACGTTCATCTCTTTCTGGATGCCAACCTTCGGAACTATCCCTCGCTGTCGTTCCATCCCAACGATAACACCGCTACGGTGGTTATCTCGCAGGAGATGTTCCATCGCTACTTGGAGGCCGTAGGCAACAGTTATGAGTATATTGAGCTATATTAATAGAGTAATGAAACAGAGAATACAAAACCTATAAAAACTTTCTGGTATGAAAAGGGGAACCATTCTATTCGTATTGTTGGGTGCGGTACTCGTAGCGGGTACTGTCTATACCCTTATGAATCGTCCGCCGGCAGAAGATTTGAGCCGTCAGGAGAGAGTGTTGCAGATTTTTGATAAGGGCGGATGCCTCGCCTGCCACTCGGCAGAGCCCGAGCTGCCTTTCTACTTCAAGATGCCTGTGGCCGACAAGATTATGCAGCAGGATATCGATTCGGGTTATCGTGCTTTCAATATCGAGCCACTTATGGAGGCATTGGCTACGGGCGAGAAGCCCTCGATGGTCGATGTGGCTAAGGTTGAGCAGGTAGCCATCGAGAAGCGTATGCCTATGGCGAAGTATTATCTGGTACATTGGGGCAGTCAGATGACCGCTGCCAAGAGTGAAATCATCGTTGGCTGGGCTCGTGAGCTGCGTGCTGCGTACTACGCCGATGATGCTGCCGAGGTGCGTGCCGGTGAGCCTGTACGTCCCATTCCGCAAAGCGTTGAGACCGACGCTGCCAAGGTGGAGCTGGGCCGTAAGCTCTATCACGATACCCGTCTGTCGGTCAATAACACCGTGTCGTGTGCATCGTGCCACGACCTCTCGACTGCGGGTGTCGATAACAAGCAGTACTCGGAGGGCGTTGCCGGACAGAAGGGCGGCGTGAATGCTCCTACGGTATATAACGCACTCTATAACTTCGTTCAGTTCTGGGATGGTCGTGCTGCTACACTTGCCGATCAGGCCGCAGGACCTCCTCTCAACCCCGTTGAGATGGCAAGCACATCGTTTGACGAGATTATTGCGAAGCTGGCAAAGGATAAGTGGTATGTCGAGACCTTCAACTCACTCTATGCTGACGGCATCACACAGGCCAACATCACCAATGCTATCGAGGAGTTTGAACGCACTCTTATCACGCCTAACTCTCGCTTTGACAAGTGGTTGCGTGGTGACGATGCTGCTCTGTCGGCCGACGAGATTGAGGGCTACGAGCTCTTCAAGGAGTATAACTGTGCCACTTGCCACGTCGGCGTTAATCTTGGTGGCGAGTCTTACGAGCTTATGGGCTTGCGTAAGCACTATTTCGCTGATAGAGGTCTGGAATTGACCGAGGAGGATAATGGTCGTTACAAGCAGACACAGCAGGAACGCGACCGTCATCGTTTCAAGGTGCCGGGCTTGCGTAATGTGGAGCTCACCTGGCCCTACTACCACGATGGTACGCGTCAGACTTTGGAGGAGGCTGTACGGGATATGGCTATCTATCAGTCGGGCGTAGAGCTTACCGACGAGGAGTGTGCCAAGGTTGTTGCCTTCCTGAAGACGCTTACAGGCGAGTTTGAGGGTAAGCCACTCACCAATGCCAATATGCAGTAGGGTGGAGGAGGCTGAATAAAAGTCTATTTCGCCACAAACCAATAGATAAGGGTAGTAAAAATTTTTACTACCCTTATTCTTTATCCTTCCCGACTTATAACACACGGCACGGGGTATCTCCGCTGTTGAGTGTGAGTGTGAAGTGTAGTGTCGAGAGCTGGCTCGTCGAATCGAATGGAGCAAATACAATCTCGGAAGCGTAGCTCGTTGTGGCCCAATTGCGAAGCTGCGAGTTTGAGAAAGAGTGACGAGAGTAGTTGCGGAATGAGACGAAGAGAACTCTGCCCTCGTCGTATGCTGTTTGCAGATGTGCGGGTATCTTGCGGTATAAGGCTCGCCCCAAGGTGACCACCACCGAGCAACCCTCGGCAAGCAGAATATCCAAAACCGTACGTTCTATGGGTGAGTGAAAGCCGCTGATGACAATCTTGTCGGTGTGGGCAATCTCGTGAGCCCAGTTGCGTGCGAGGTCGATGGCTTCGGGCGGCGAGTTTCGTGATGCGAAGAATGCTACTAACTCTCTGTCGAGCAAATCTTTATTTCCGGATAAGTCCATAAAAAACGCAGGCGTTGCATTAACTTATCCTATACCGAGGCCTTGGCTGCCCACTACAAGAATAAGCAACACAAACACCCACGCAGGAAATATATCGCACATACCTTACCAAAAAGGTAGTAGGGATATACAACCTAACGGGACATTTTGTTGCCATTCTCCTTGTAGTTCTAAACCGCCAAGTTTCAGTATAGAAGAATTGTCAAAAAATATCCTATCAAATATGTATGGCTCAACGGCATAAGCCGTAGGCCACAACAAAGATAAAGAAAAATATTCAAAAGCCGAAATGTGGTGTAAAAAAGAGTGTAGATATTAAATACTAACGGCACTATTTACAAAAAAGGCTGTCCTTTTGCGGAACAGCCTTTTCGTTTTATCTATCCAACCTTATCTCATGTGCGGTGGGCCCATGCGACGCATACCGCCATGATGCATACCACTACCTGCCTGTGGTACATAGTCGGTAATCTCTGTTGAACCCTTCTTGCCAAATACACGCAGGTTATAGTTGAACTTCACCGAGAAGTAGCGACCGATGACGCTGTTCCAAGAGTTCTGCGTATAACCCGAACCAATGGTGCGGGCAAACGAGGTGTTCTGGTTGAAGATGTCGTTTACGCCAATCATCAACTCGCCCAGCTTGTTCTTGAAGAGCTTCTTACCCAGGTAGGCACTGCAGAGTGTGTACTGGTCGTTGTAGTCGTTTGTAAAACCTATGTTCTGGATGTAGCTTGCATTTGCTGTGAAGGTGAAGCCCTTCCAGAAGATAACCTTCAGGTTACCCGATGCCGAGTGGTAGAAGTAGTTGTTCTTGCCACGACCCAACGAGTTGTCTGCCTGATTATATACTCCGTCCCACGAGAGGGTAAAGTCGATATTCTCCGATATGTTACTACCCAAGGTCACGCCGGCGTTGTAACCCATATTCGATGTAAGGTTACGTTCGCCATTCACCAACGAAGGTGTGCGTGAATAGTTCACTCCCGCCATGATGTTGAAGTTACACTTCATGAAGTTCAGCGGTGTACCATAGCTGAGCTGTGTGTAGAGGCCCAAGTAGCCATCCACATTGTCGTATGTAGAGTACTGCGTAGGCGTATAGTTCAGACCCTCGTCCTTCAACTGCTCGTTGATGAGTGTCGGGTCGGTGTAGATGCTTGACGAAATGTAATTCTGCGTAGCGTTGAACGAGAACATCCACATAAAGGTACGACCCTTCTCCAGATTGGTATTGTTGTAGTGGAAGTTCACGCGGTGTGAGTATGCAGGATTCAAGTTCTCGTTACCGCGTGACACGTTTCGTGCATTCGAGATGTTGAGAATGTTCTGCAACTGCTGAATCCTCGGGTTGTTGGTGTTCGACATCACAAACAGACGAATAGAGTTCTGCTTGTTGATGTTGAAGTTACCCATCAGGAAGTATGTGAAGTCGTTGTACGAACGCTTGATACGCTGGCTCTGGGCACTCTGTATGTCGCCATTGAGAGTCGAATACTGGTAGTTCACATTCGCAACCAGCGTGTTACGCTCCTTTGAGTAGCGGAAGCCCGGACCTACGCTGTGTGTCAGGTAGTCGCTGGTCTGGAAGTTTGAGAGGCGGGGATCCAACTCGCCATACATATATTTGCTATCCTCGCCGTAGTTCCATGTCTCGCGGTCGCTGTCCTGTCCCGAGTAGTTTACCGAGTAGCGTGCTGTAATCTGCGACACCTTCGACAGAGGCTCTGCGTAGGTAATGCTACCACTTGCACCGATATTCTTTGAGTCTGAGATTGTCGAGAGGTAACGCATCGTGGGCAGAGCACCAACAATGTTGCCCTCGGCGTCACTCTCGGTGATTGTTCTCTCCACCGAGTGGCTGCGAGAGTCATTACCCGAGTTATTCACATTGATACGGCCATCAACGGTGAGCAATCGGCCCGGCTTACCCAACTTCACGCGATACTGCAGGAACTCCGATACGCGGTAGCCGTTGCCATCACCCTTTGAGTAGTTGTCAATAAGGTCGTAGATGTTGCTGCCCTCGGCACCAATCTGCTGTCCTGTTGACTCGCTGAATGGGGTATAGCCCTGGAAGCTGACATTTGTACGCGACATGATAGACTGATTCTCGTTGATACGCCAGTCGAAACGCAGGTTCAGGCGGTGGTTGTAGTTTCTGTTCTCTGACGAACCTCTCTCCTCCAATATACCCTGCTCTTCCAATGGGGCCTCATACCAGCGGATAAGCTCCGAGAGGTTGCGTGTGCGTGAGTGGTTGTAGAAGTAGCTTGCCTGCAACTTAACCTTCTCCTTCTCGCCCCACGAGTTAGAGTAGTTGAGACCTATCGAGCCTACGTTTGCGACACCACTCTGCGGACGTACCATATACTGGCCAACGCCACGGCCCATACCGCCACCGTGGCCACCTCCGCCACCTGTGACGCCCATGATATCCTCAAACGAGAAGTTCTGCTGGTTGATATTGTTCAAAAGACCGATTACCGATATGCGGCTCGAACCGGTAAAGTAGTTCACATTGCCTCCCACGACATATTTGTGGGCACTTGTGATGTCATCGGTATCGGGCTGATAGCCATATCCGGCTGTTAATTTACCAAATACACCCTGACGCATATGTGAGTGTGTGACGATGTTCAGAGCCTTGTAACCCTCGCCATCATCCATACCCGAGAACTCGGCATTGTCACTCAGTTTATTGAACACCTCGACACTCTTTACCGACTGTGCGGGCAACGAGTTGAGAGCTGTGGATACATCCTCGCCGAAGAACTCCTTGCCATCAACAAATACCTTCTTAACCGTTTCGCCCTGTGCCTCCACCGAGCCATTCTTGACGGTAATACCGGGCATCTTCTTCAAAAGACCCTCCACGTCGGCATCGTTAGCCACCTTAAATGCTGAAGCGTTGTAACTTACCGTGTCACCCTTCGTTGAGGCACGTATGGCTTCAACCTCCATCACTACGGTCTCAATCTTTGTAGCCTCCTCGCTTATCTCGATGACGATTTTCTCGCGATTCTCGGCCGTGATGTTAATTGTCTCCTGCTTGGTCTGGTAACCGATGAACGACACATTGAACTGATACTCTCCATAGCGTGTCGAGGGTATAGCCGTCTTACCTCCAAAAGCCGATATGTACTGCTTTGCCTTTTCTGGCTTGTCTGCGGGAGCAATCTCCACAACAGCACCTGCGACACCCTCCTTTGTCTGGGCATCGATGATGGTCACATTTACCTTGCCACTTTGTGCAAATGTTGCCACGCTGCAAAACAGGACAATCAGTGTTAAAACAATCTTTTTCATATCTAATTTTTTGTTTGCTGTCTAATAAAATTACAATAAGTCAAACCAATCGGCCACAAAGATATACATTTATTCTTTGAAACAATCTTTTATGGGGTGAAACGACAAAAACAAGGTGCCAAGTGACCTTGGCACCCCTACGAAAAACAACCTAATCTCCATTACTGCCCTGAATGGATAAGTGAGGTTCCTTGAAAGATAGGACTGAAACGAAACCCCACCTGACTACAAAGATATAAATAAATCCGAATATTACTATATCTGTGGCGGTCAAATGTCTAAATTTGTCGGTGAAATGACTAAAAGCTATGGTTGGATAGCTGTAAGCCACTGCTTGAACTCGGCGACACGAGCCTTGCTGATGATGATTTTTTCGGGAATCTCCACCACGAGGTTAAGCGACAGACGCGAGCCAAACCATATAGCAATATCCTTCACGGCTTTGCGTGAGATGATAAACTGTCGGTTGGCACGGAAGAAACTATCCTCGGGCAGCTGGCTCTGCAATGTCTCCAGCGTGCGGTCGATGAGATATTTCTCGCCTCGGAATGTGGTAGCCGTAACCTTCTCGTTTGAGGTGTAGAAGTAGGCTATATCCTCAGTATTCAGCGGAATTATGCGGTCTTTGAAGTGTACCAGAAAGACCTTCGCCCGCTCCTGCTTCTCGGCCTTGCTGTCGGCTATCATCGTGCTTATGCGTTCCATCGATGCCGAGTTGTCACTCTGCGTCAGACGCGACAGTTTGACTATGGCTTGCTTTAAGTCCTCCTCCTTGATTGGTTTCAGCAGGTAGTCAATGCTATTGACCTTGAACGCCCGCAGGGCATATTCGTCGTAAGCGGTAGTAAATATAATAGGTATATCGATCTCCACCTTGTCAAATATGCGGAACGACTCGCCATCGGCCAGATGTATATCCATAAAAATCAGGTCGGGGCGTTCCTGCTGGCTGTCGGTCAGATAATCGACACTCTCCACAATGCTCTCCAACGTGGCCAGAACCTTAAAGTCGGGGGCTATCTTGCGAAGTATGGCTGTGAGGTTCACGGTAGCTGCCGTCTCGTCCTCGATGATGAGTACCTTCTCTATCATAGCTGCGGCTTTTGTAGTGGCAGACGCACGATAAACTCCTCGTTGGTCTCCCTGATTTCAATATCTTTTCCTGTTATGAGCTGCCAGCGGCTACGCAGGTTTTGCAGCCCGATGCCTGTCGATGGCTCAGGCTCAATCTTCGGAGCCTTGCGGTTTGCCACTACCAGCTTGTCGCCCTCGGTGCGGATGATAATATGGAACGGCTGCTTGCGGGTTATGGTGTTGTGCTTCACCGCATTGCCAATGAGAGGTTGCAGGGTCAGCGAGGGCAGGGTGTAGTCGCTGTAAGCCGTGTCTATCTCTATATCGAAGAACAGCTTGTCGGCATAGCGTACCTTGAAGAGTTCACCGTAGGCACGTGCAAACTCAATCTCCTCGGCCAGTGTCGAGGTGGTGTTCTGCCCATTCTGAATGATGTAGCGGAAGGTATATGACAGCTGGTCGATATAGTTCAGGGCCTTGTCGTTCTCATTGTCGCGTATGAGCATCGCCAGCGAGTTCAGCGAGTTGAAGAAGAAGTGCGGGTTAATCTGTCCCACCAGCATATTGTAGCGTGCTTGCAGGTTTTCGCCACGCAGATGCTCATTTTCGAGCATTATCTGCTGACGCTGCGACAGAAGTCCGTATATACGGCCATAGAGCACAGCCACCACCAGCACCACCGTACACTTCAACGTTACCATCCAGTCAATCGAGGGCCCGTCGTGCTGGAACATCATCATCACCTTGCCTGTCTGCCAGTTGATGAAAGGTGCCAGGAAATAGCAGGCGAAGGTGAGTATAATCACCACCGTACAGCGTTGCAGATAGTTTCGTGTTGAAAAGTTCTGCTTGTCAAGACGCGATGTCATAACCATCAGCAGCAGATACGACAGCAGGAAGTAGTATAGCAGCTGCACTGCCATATCCTCGCCACGCGATGGTCGGTCGTAGATTATGGGTGCCGGCTCCTGCCCGTTTTGTAACAATATCTCGTCAATCGAACGGTTTCCCTTGCCACGCGGTGGGAAGGCCGTACAACGCAGGCGGTCACCATCTTGCAGGTTGTACCAGCGAGCCTTGCGGTTATTGACAAAAATCTTGTATTGCACCACCGAGTCGGGATACTCCGGTGAGAGTGACTTTTCACAAATCACATAGCCGTAACCATCCTCCGAGAGTTGCAGCACGCCCTCGTGTTCGGGCTTCTGCATACGCTGCTCCTGACGCTGTGTATTGCTCTCTCGCTTCTCCACCATCAGCGACAGCAGATACGAGAAATTAACGATCAGCGTCAGTACAATCGCTATGAGCAGATTGACGACAGCTGTTGAACGCAGGTTTTTAATCTTCATCTGTTCGCCTTTTTTGCAGTTTCCCCTATCTTTCAACTTCGGGCGATGGTTGTTTTTGCGGGAGATATTACTCCTCCTTGTACCACGATGCGTAGAGCTGGTAGTCGCGAGCCGTACGCTTCACGATTGTCTCTCGCTGCTCGGGGGTAATCTCCTTTACCTTCTTGGCAGGCACTCCGGCATATACCGAGTTGGGCTCCAGCTGTGCTCCCGACAACACGAGAGCATTGGCTGCGATGATGCAACCCTCTGGCACTACGGCATTATCCAAAACCGTTGCACCCATACCAATCAGCACGCTGTCGCCGATTGTAGCACCGTGAATCGTGGCGTTGTGACCCACCGACACATCGTTGCCTATGTGTGTCTGCGAGGGCTTGGGCGACTTGTCGTAGAGGGTGTGGATTACGGCACCGTCCTGAATGTTTGTGCGGTCGCCGATAGTGATTTTGTTCACATCGCCACGCAACACCGCACCAAACCATATCGAGCAATCCTTGCCGATTGTCGTATCACCAATAATAACGGCAGTCTCTGCCAAAAATGTATTTTCGCCAATAATAGGCGTATGTCCACGGACCTCTTTAATTATAGCCATATATTTTTAGAAAGTTAATTTTGAATTTTGAATTATGAATTTTGAATTTCCTCCTGCTTTGCATTTCGCCACAGTTGGTCGAGTTCCTCGGCTGTCATCTCGGTAAAGAGTCGGCCGTCGGCCTCTGCCTCCATATGGGTAAAGCGGCGGATAAACTTCTTGTTGCACTGCTCCAACGCCATCTCGGGGTCGATGCCGTAGAGTCGGCACATATTCACCAGAGCAAAGAACAAATCGCCAATCTCCGAGGCCATAGCCTCCTTATCCTTGCGGGCAATCTCGGTCTCAATCTCTGCGACCTCCTCCTTGACCTTCGCCCAGACATCCTCCTTCTTTTCCCAGTCGAAGCCCGAGTTTGCCGCCTTCTCGCTTATGCGGTAGGCCTTCACCATCGCCGGCAGCGAACGGGGTACGCCACCCAGAATGCCGCCGCCCTGACGCTTCTTCTTGCGGATTTTCAACGCCTCCCAGTTCTTTGTCACCTCCTCGGGGGTGTCGGCGTGTATGTCGCTATATACGTGCGGGTGGCGATAGATAAGCTTGTCGCACTCTTTGTCGGCCACCTGCCCAAAGTCGAAACGACCCTGCTCCTCGCCCAATTTCGAGTAGAACATAACGTGCAGAAGCAGGTCGCCCAGCTCCTCCTCGATGCCCTCCATATTGCCGTCGGCAATGGCATCTACCAGCTCGTAGGTCTCCTCTATGGTGTTGTTACGCAGTGACTCAAATGTCTGCTCCTTATCCCAGGGGCACTTCTCACGCAGGGTGTCCATCACCTCCAATAGTCGTGCAGCACCCTCCAATCTCTTGTCTTGCATCTTTTTAGAAAAGTTTATATTTGCACAAAGTTAGGTTTTTCCTGCGAAAATGTTATCTTTGTAAGGATTAAAAACGCAAAAAAATGAAAAAAACGATTAAAATAATGCTCTTTATGCTCTCGCTGTTGTTGTGCGATGTCGCTATGTCGCAGGTCGAGGGCGTGCTACCCACACCTCGCAAAGCCGAGAAGAGAAGCGGAGCATTTTCCATACTAACAACAACTCAGATTACACACTATTCCCAACTCCGCTCCTCGGCTCTATATTTGTCGGAATACCTTCCGCTGTTAGTCTGCAACTATAACGCCGATGTTAAGGGCAATATTGTATTGCGAGTGGATGAAAAACTCGCCGATGAGGGATATATTTTGGACATTTCCGCCGATGGCATTACCATCGACGGCGGCTCGGCGGCAGGTGTGCATAACGGCATCGAGACGCTGTTGCAGCTGCTCCCTCCGCAGGTCTATTCTTCTCCTCTGGCCACGCCCGTTGAGGTGCCGTGCTGCCGCATTGAGGACTCGCCACGCTATGGCTATCGCGGTTTTATGCTCGATGTGGCTCGTACATTTATGAGTGCCGACGAGGTGAAGCGGTTCATTGCCCGCCTTGCACACCATAAAATCAACCGTCTGCATCTCCACCTCTCGGACGACGAGGCGTGGCGTATGGATATTATCTCGCACCCCGACCTTGCTCGCAAGGGTGGCTATCGCGGTGGTGGCTCGGTGGTGGCGGCACGCTACGGCCACAGCGACCAACGCTATGGCGGCTACTACACGCAGGAGGAGATGCGTGATATCGTCGCCTTTGCTGCCCGTCGCAACATAGAGATTATCCCCGAGATAGACCTTCCCGGACATAGCCACACTCTGTCGCGTGTTATGCCGGAGGTGTTGTGCCGTTATGAGCCCGACACGAGAGCCTCGCTGGGCTACGATACGCGTGATGCTCTGTGTGTTGCGAAGGAGGAGAACTATCGTCTGCTGGATGATATCTTCCGTGAGCTGGCCGACATCTTCCCCTCGCCATACATCCACATTGGCGGCGATGAGGTTATCGCCTCGCAGTGGCGTCGTTGCCCCGATTGTCAGGCTCTGATGCGACAACTGGGCAAGAGTGACGAGAGTGAGTTGCAGGAGTATTTCACTCAACGCCTTACCTCTATCCTCGCCAGGTATGGCAAGCGTACGGCGGTGTGGAACGAGGCCTCAAAGGGCGGCACCTTGCCGAAGGATGCTCTGGTCTATGGATGGGAGAGTGTCAAGGCGTGCCAGACGGCTGCGGCAAAGGGTTTTCAGACTATCGTGATGCCGGGGCAGTGGTTTTACTTCGATATGAAGCAGACGCCACGCGAAGCAGGACACGACTGGGCGGCTATCTTCGATGTGCGTAAGACGCTGTCGTTCAACCTTGCCGAGCAGGGCTTTACGGCCGAGCAGATGCAGAATGTAGTGGGTTTTGAGGCTACATTTTTCAGTGAGATATACCTCTCGCAACGAGAAAAGGATTTCGACTATATCTACTATATGACCTATCCGCGTATGTGTGCGTTGAGTGAAGTTGCGTGGTCGGGTGGTGGTCGCTGGGAGAGCTTCTATCCCCGTCTGCGTGATTATCACTACAACCGTATGGCGGCTATGGGTATCAATTTCAGATTGTTCCCGCCCGAAGTAAAGTACGATGAGGGGCAGCTCACAGCCTCTTCCGCCGATGGTGCCGACATCTACTATGCTGTTGCCGGCTCCGATGAGTTTGTCCGCTACACTTCGCCTGTCGCCACATCTACGCCCGAACGCTACCGTTTCAAGGCTTGCCGAGGTACGGCATTCAGCCCCGAGGCGGGTGTTGAGGCTGCCTTCAAACATATCTTCCCGAAGGTTGCAATAACCTCGTCTATTGCCGAGAGTGAACGCTACCCATATAGCGGAGCCGAGAGCTATGGCCGTATATCACGCACCTCGCGAGCTGCCGATGTGGGTGATTGGGTGCTTTACACCTTCGCCGAGCCTGTTGAGTGTCGCCGTATGGAGGTCGCTACGGGCAATAAGCAGCTGCCGCGTTACATCTTCAACGAGGGATATATTGAGGTGAGCTATGACGGCGTGCAGTTCGAGAGGGTCTGCAATCTGACTGATGGTCGCGGAGTCGTGGAGTCGCCTCGCGAGGCGATAAGGGCTGTGCGTGTGGTCTGCACCGAGAAGGGCAATGGTGCGAGGTTTGTTACCGTTCAGGCCCCCATCGTCTGGCCCGAATGGTAGCCGTGTTGTTGAATAGTGATAAAAGAAAAGCCCGTCAGAACATCAGACGGGCTCTCTTTTTATGGTAAAAAGACTACTCCCACTCAATCGTTGCCGATGGTTTGGGTGACATATCGTAGCAAACGCGATTTACATTTGGCACCTCGGCCAGAATACGGCGTGTAATCTTATCCAGCACAGCCCAGTCGATATGCTCGATTGTGGCGGTCATAGCGTCGATAGTATTCACGGCACGGATGATTACGGGCCAGTCGTAAGAACGGGCGTTGTTTCTCACACCCACCGACTTAAAGTCGGGAACGACTGTGAAATACTGCCATACGGTCTTGTCCAGACCTGCCAGCTTGAACTCCTCACGCAGGATAGCATCTGACTCACGTACTGCCTCCAATCTGTCGCGTGTGATAGCTCCCAGACAACGCACACCCAGACCCGGACCGGGGAATGGCTGACGATAGACCATATCGTAGGGCAGACCCAGCTCTACACCGCAGGCACGCACCTCGTCCTTGAAGAGCTGCTTCAAAGGCTCCACCAACTCAAACTGCAAATCCTCTGGCAGACCGCCTACATTGTGGTGTGACTTTACCATCTTGGCAGTCTTTGTGCCACTCTCCACGATGTCGGGATAGATTGTACCCTGACCCAAGAAGTCGATGCCGTCGAGTTTGCGGGCCTCCTCCTCGAATACGCGGATAAACTCGCCACCGATAATCTTACGCTTCTGCTCGGGGTCTTCAACGCCCTCCAACTTGGTGAGGAAGCGTTCCGTAGCATCTACATAGACAAGGTTTGCACAGAGCTGCTTGCCGAAAATCTCAACCACAGCCTCCGACTCGCCCTTACGCATAAGTCCGTGATTGACGTGTACGCATACAAGGTTGTCGCCGATGGCCTTCAACAGCAGGGCTGCCACAACCGATGAATCGACACCTCCCGACAGAGCCAGCAACACCTTCTTGTCGCCCACCTGCTGGCGGATAAGCTCCACCTGGTCGGCAACGAAGTTTTTCATATTCCAGTTGGCCTCGGCCTTGCACACATCAAACACAAACGACTTTACGGCCTCCTTGATAGCCTCCTCGTCGTCGGTGAACTGAGCCAGCTTAACCTCGCACAACGCCTTGGCGTGACCTGCCGCCATAATGGGAAGACCTGCCTCATAGATCTCTGCTCTTACGTCAATCTCCTCGCCGTCGATTACGTTGTTGGGGCCTCCATTGATGATAACGCCCTTTACACCCGGCAGAGCCTTCAACTCCTCGGCTGTGATGTCGTGTGGGTAGATCTCCGAATATACACCCAATGCACGAATTGCTCGGGCAACAACGGTATTTTCGTGGCTACCCAAGTCCAAAATAACAATCATATCCTGCTTCATTGTCTTGTATTTATTTTTCTATTTTTTGAATTTCGAATCAAAAAACGGCTCGCACACCGAAGCGTACCGAGCCGTTAAACGTTATTCACCTCGCGTGTAGTTAGGTGTCTCGCGTGTTATCGTAATGTCGTGCGGGTGATTCTCAACCACACCATTCGATGTTATGCGTACGAACTTCGCCTTCTGCAACTCGCCGATGTTCTGTGCACCGCAGTAACCCATACCTGCACGGATGCCACCCACCAGCTGATAAACAGTCTCGTTGAGTGAGCCCTTGAAAGGCACGCGACCTACGATACCCTCCGGCACAAGCTTCATCGCATCTTTCTGCTCGCCCTGGAAGTAACGGTCCGAAGAACCGGCCTTCATAGCGTCGATAGAGCCCATACCGCGATATGTCTTGAACTTACGGCCATTATAGATGATGGTCTCGCCCGGAGACTCCTCCGTACCTGCAAACATTGAGCCAACCATCACACAATCGCCACCCGCAGCCAGAGCCTTCACGCAGTCGCCCGAGTAACGCAGACCACCGTCAGCTATGACGGGTATGCCACTACCCTTTATGGCGTGTGAGGCGTCATAGATAGCTGTGAGCTGGGGCACGCCTACGCCCGCAATGATACGTGTAGTACATATTGAGCCGGGGCCGATACCCACCTTCACGCCGTCAGCACCTGCCTCGACCAGCATCTTGGCAGCCTCTGCCGTTGCGATGTTTCCTACCACAACATCCAGCTCGGGGAAGTGGCTCTTTATCTTGCGGAGCATGTCCACCACATTCTTCGAATGTCCGTGAGCCGAGTCCAGCACCACTGCATCGACACCCTCGGCCATCAGAGCCTTCACGCGATCCATAGCGTCGGGTGTAATACCTATACCCGCAGCCACACGCAGACGACCCTTCGAGTCCTTGCATGCGTTGGGGTGGTCCTGTACTTTTGTTATATCCTTATATGTGATAAGTCCTATAAGACGATTGTTGTCATCCACGACGGGCAGCTTCTCAATCTTGTTTGAGAGCAGTATCTCCGAAGCCTTCTCCAACTCGGTAGAGTGTGTTGTGATGATGTTCTCCTTTGTCATCACCTCCTCAATCTTGCGGCTCATATCACGCTGGAAACGCAGGTCGCGGTTTGTGACGATACCTATGAGCAGACATTCATCATCCACAACGGGTATGCCGCCGATCTTGTTGTCGTGC
Organism: Alistipes sp.; assembly: GCA_017383445.1. Taxonomy (GTDB): domain Bacteria; phylum Bacteroidota; class Bacteroidia; order Bacteroidales; family Rikenellaceae; genus Alistipes. Next base: position 20,046 of record JAFNXQ010000011.1, on the reverse strand, counting down.
ATCAGTTGCAGAGCATCGCCCACGGTCTGATCCTTTGAGATTGTGATAGGGTCATATATCATACCACTCTCGGCACGCTTCACACGGCGAACGTGTGCTGCCTGGTCGGCGATAGACATATTCTTGTGAATCACGCCGATACCTCCCTCACGAGCAAGGGCAATAGCCAACGGAGCCTCCGTTACGGTATCCATAGCGGCAGACACAATGGGTATGTTGAGTTTGATGTTCCGCGAAAAACGTGTCTCGGTAGAGACTGTACGCGGCATTACTTCTGAATAGGCGGGTACGAGCAACACGTCGTCGAAGGTCAAGCCTGTCGATTGTACCCTTTCATCGATGAATGACATAATACAATAGGGTTTTGTTGCCCACAAAGTTACGCATAAGAATTCAAAAATCAAAATCATGAGAATTATTTCTTATAATTCTTAATTTTGAATTAAAAGATGTAACTTTACACCCAAATATGCTTTTTTGAGAGAAAATGATAGCAGATACAACCACATACCACGTTCCGGTGCTTCTGGAAGAGTCTATCGAGGGGCTTGATATTCAACCCGATGGCACCTATTGCGACCTTACCTTTGGTGGTGGAGGACACTCGCGCCGCATCTTGCAGGAGTTGGGCGACAAAGGTCGTCTTTACTCCTTTGATCAGGACCGCGACACGCTGAAAAATGCACCCGACGACAGCCGCTTCAACTACGTTGAGAGCAATTTCCGCTTTCTGCGTGGTGCGTTGCGTCTGCGAGGTGTGGGTCAGGTGGATGGTATTCTGGCCGACTTGGGTGTCTCGTCGCACCACTTCGACGCTGCCGAGAGAGGCTTCTCGTTTCGTGGTGACGGCCCGCTGGATATGCGTATGAATCAGCGTGGTGGCCGTACGGCTGCCGATGTGGTCAATCAGTACGATGCCGATACGCTTGCACGCGTGTTGCGAGAGTACGGCGAGCTGGATACCACCTGGAAGATTGCCTCGTGTATTGTGAGGGCTCGTGAGCAGTCGCCCATCACCACCACATCGCAGCTTGTCGAGGCTGTCAAGCCCTGCACGCCGAAGCGTGACGAGTCGAAGTTCCTGACGAAACTCTTTCAGGCCCTGCGTATTGAGGTCAATGGCGAGATGGAGGCGTTGAAGATGGCGTTGGAGCAGTCGTTGAAGGTGCTACGCCCCGGCGGAAGGCTTGTGGTTATCTCGTACCACTCGCTGGAAGACCGATTGGTGAAGAATTTTATGCGTAGCGGCAACTTCGAGGGTAAGGTGCAGCAGGACTTCTTTGGTCGCAGCGAGGTGCCTTTTGAGGTCGTGAGCCGCAAGGCCATAGTCCCTACCAACGAGGAGATAGCCCGCAATCCGCGTTCACGTTCTGCCAAGTTGCGTGTCGCTGTGAAGTTATAGTAAAACATTGCATTATGTACCCACATCCCGATAATGATGAGTTTGATCCTTTGAGTGAGGAGGAGCTTCGCCAGATAGAGGAGGACGAGGAGTTTCGTCGTCGTGTGCGTCGTGAGATACGCCGCATACAGAGTGGCGATGCCGACGAGGATATCGAGCAGGACATAGCCGAAGAAGAGGAGCAACGCCGCGAGCAGGAGGAGCAGGAGGAGAGAAAAAAGAAGAAGCGTTCACGCCTTTTCTGGCAACTCTTTTCGGGTAATATCCTCATCAACAAGAGTGTCACCGACAACTATCGTTACTTCGCCGCCATTGCCGTAATGTGCTTCATAAGTATTGCGGTGATGTTTATGTCGTTGTATGCAGATATGCGTTTCTCGCGTCTGGAAAGGGAGGTGCAGCTGGTCAGAGAACGTTCCATCCGTCTGCAGGAGCAGCTCTATAACTCCACCACGCACGCCGCAATCAAGGCCGAGTTGCAGCAGAGAGGCATACCGCTACAAGACCCCCGCAAGGCTACCGAGGTTGTGGAGTAAAGTTTTTTGTTTGGAAAATTATTTAAGACCGTATGGCCAAGAAAAAAGATAAAGAGTTGGATATCAGAGAGGATATGTTCTTCCGCGTCAAGCTGTTGCATATCATCTTTGTTGTCGTCGCTTTGCTGGCACTGGTGCGTCTGGTGTGGGTGTTTGCCGTGAGTGATGAGATTCACCACAATGCCCAGAAGCTCGATGCCCGTATCTTCCGTATGGATACGGTCTATGCACGCCGTGGCTCTATCCTGGCCCGTGATGGCTCACCGCTGGCAACCTCCATATTGCGTTATCGTGTCGATTTCGATATGGCCAGCGAGGGCTTCGACTCGCTGTCGCTGTTCCGCGAGCAGGCCGACACTCTGGCAAAGAGGCTGGCTCTATTCTTTGGTGACCGCCCCGCTGCGGAGTATCGCCGCAAGCTGCTGGCAGAGCACGACCGTCACTATAAAATCAACTACGCCAAGGATACTATGGTCTATCGCAGCGAGGGCTTTATGTCGCGAGTGTGGGATATGCTCATCGGCGAGGAGTTTAAGAATGTGCCTCTCTACGATACGTTGCGTGACCACCGCCCCGTAGCCATCCTGCCCCGACCTGTCGATTATAACGAGTGGCAGGAGTTACGCAAGTTCCCCATCCTGAACTGGAATATGGGAATGACCTACCGTTTAGTGACTATCGACCAGCGAGTCTATCCCTATGGCGAACTGGGGCGTCGTACGCTGGGTATGGTGCAGGCCAACCTCAGCTCCGATGACCGTAGCAGCAAGAAGGGACACTACGGCATAGAGTACGTTTACAGCAACTATCTCGAAGGCAGCAATGGCCGCACGCTGCGTCAGCGTATCGCACCCGGTTTTTCGAGTGCCGTGCAGAGTGATGATAACATAGAGGCCGAGGACGGTCTGGATGTTATCACTACGCTGGATGTCGATATACAGAATATCGCCGATGCCGCCTTACGCCGTCAGTTGCTGGCCAATAACGCTATCTGGGGTAATGTTATGGTTATGGAGGTCGCCTCGGGCGATATCCTCGCTATGGTAAACCTCGGCGAGACGGCCGACCGCAGTGGCGTTTACAGCGAACGTGACGAGTATGCTCTGACGCGTCGTCACGAGCCCGGCTCAACCTTCAAGTTAGCGGCGATGCTGGCTCTGCTGGAGGATTGCGGTATGTCGCCCGACAAGCAGTACGATGCCAACCACGGCCGACCGGTGCAGGTGGGACCCAAGGGCCCGAAGATTACCGACTCGCACGATGTGGGAGGTATGATGGATTTGAAAACGGCTATTGCCGAGTCATCGAATGTATATTTCGCATCGGCTATCTACGACCACTATAAGGATAATCCGCGACGCTATGTGGAGTTTTTGAGCAACAACCTCCATCTCGACCGTACGGTGGGATTGGACACTATGGGCGAGAAGCAGTCCAACCTCGGCGACTATAAGAAGGGTGGAAAGGCGTACTGGAACGCACACGTTCTGCCCAATATGGGCTATGGCTATACTATCGAGATTTCGCCCGTGCAGACGCTTACACTCTACAACGCTGTGGCAAACCGAGGCAAGATGGTTGCTCCGCGACTTATCCGCGAGGTGCGTCGTGGCGAGAGTGTCGTGGAGGAGTTCCCGACGCGTGTGCTTGTGGAGAAGATATGCTCGGATAATACACTTGCCATTGTCCACGACTGTCTGGTTGAGACGGCCCGTACGGGTACGGCGGCATCGTTCTTCCGCGATACGGCCTCGTTCCGTGTGGCTGCCAAGACAGGTACGGCACAGTATGTTCAGGGCGTAAGGCGTAGCGATGGCTACTACTACGGCTCTATGGTTGTCTATTTCCCTGCCGACAACCCCAAATATACCATTATGGCGAGTATGCTCACCTGTCGTGCTCGCGGCGGCTCATACTATGGAGCAGGCCTTACGGGACAGGTGATGCACGACATTGTCTATAACATCTACTACCGCAATAAGGAGTGGCATCGTGAGCTTACCCCCTCCGAAGTGAAACAATACCCCTCGCAGGTGAAGGGAGGTCATATCGCCTCGGTGCGTAAGGTTGCCGATAAGTTCTCGCCACGCGTGTCGTTCGACAGGCGTGATGGCTGGGGCGAGGTTACGACCGACACACTCAAAAATGTGAATGTCCGCAGCTTTGAGGGCGAAGATGTTATGCCCAATGTGGTGGGTATGGGCTTGCGTGATGCTGTCTATGTGCTTGAAAGTCGTGGCCTTACGGTGCGGGTTTCGGGTAGTGGTGCAGTCCGTAGCCAGAGTATTCCTGCCGGCCGCAAGGTCAAGGTGGGTGAGAGTGTTACAATAACATTGAAGTAGAATTATGCAGAAAAAACTGAGTGAAATATTATCCTCTGTCGAGGTTGTGAAGCTCATCGCATCGCACGATGTCGAGCTTACGGGCCTCTCATACGATTCGCGTGCGGTCAAGGCCGGCGACTGTTTCTTTGCCGTCAGGGGTACGCAGGTTGATGGCCACCGCTACATAGCATCGGCTGTGGAGGCGGGTGCTGTGGCTGTTGTCTGTGAACAACTGCCCGAGGAGTGCCACGAGGGCGTGTCATATATCGTTGTTGCCGACTCTACGCAGGCTATGGCCGATATGGCCTCGGCCTTCTATGGTCACCCTTCACGCCACCTTACGCTGGTGGGCGTCACGGGAACAAACGGCAAGACTACTATCGCCACGCTGCTCTACGACCTCTATCGCCGTATGGGTCACCGCGTGGGACTTATCTCTACGGTTGTCTATCGCATCGACGAGAGGAGTATCCCCTCGACACACACCACACCCGATGTGCTGCGTCTTAACGCTATGTTGCGTGAGATGGTCGATAGCGGTTGCGACTACTGCTTTATGGAGGTGTCGTCGCACTCCGTTGTGCAGGAACGCATCAGAGGACTGCACTTTGCGGGTGCTATCTTCACAAACCTCACGCACGACCACCTCGACTATCACGGCTCTATGGCCGAGTATATCAAGGCGAAGAAACGCCTGTTTGACTCGTTGCCCAAGACGGCCTTTGCACTGGTGAATGCCGACGACCGTAACGGCGATGTGATGTTGCAGAATACGCGTGCCAGGGGCTATCGTTATTCGTTGCGTCAGATGGCCGACTTCCGCTGCAAGGTGTTGGAGATGCTGTTCGACGGTATGCTGTTGCGTATGAACAGCAGCGAGGTGTGGGTCAATTTCCTCGGCCGCTTCAATGCCTATAACCTTACGGCTGTGGCGGGTGCTGCCATTCTGCTGGGAGCCGATGAGCAGGAGGTGTTGCAGCATTTGAGTGCCCTGCACTCTGTGAGTGGCCGCTTTGAGCCTGTACGCAGCGATAGTGGCATTACGGCCATTGTCGATTATGCCCACACGCCCGATGCTTTGCAGAATGTCATCGACACGATAAACGATATCCGTTGCGAGGGACAACGCCTGATAGTGGTGTGCGGCTGCGGTGGTGACCGTGATTCTACAAAGCGTTCCGAGATGGGCCGTATAGCTTCGCGTGAGGCCGATATAGCTGTTTTTACCTCTGATAACCCGCGTACGGAGGACCCCGAGACCATCCTCGACCAGATTGTGGCGGGCGTTGAGGCTGGTCGCCAGACGCTGCGTATCACCGACCGCCGACAGGCAATACGTACGGCGGTGATGCTTGCAAAGGCGGGCGATATATTGCTCGTTGCAGGCAAGGGCCACGAGGACTATCAGATTATAGGCACCGAGAAACTGCACTTTGACGACAGGGAGGAGCTGCGTGCGGCGTTTGGTGGAATTCAAAAAACAGATAACTAAAAACAAACAGATATGCTCTATTCACTTTTTCAATACCTCGACGAGAGGTTTGATTTGCCCGGTTCGGGAATGTTTCAGTACATCTCGTTCCGTTCGGCTGTGGCGATTATTCTGGCACTGCTAATCACGATTTTCTTTGGTCGTGCCATCATACGCCTGCTGCAACGTCATCAGATTGGCGAGGAGATTCGCGATTTGGGCCTCGAAGGTCAGCTCTCGAAGAAAGGCACACCCACAATGGGCGGAGTCATCATCCTTCTGGCTGTCCTCGTGCCTATACTCTTGGTTGGCCGTCTGGATAATGTCTATGTGCAGCTGATGATTGTCTCAACCGTGTGGCTGGGTGTCATTGGTTTTCTCGACGACTACATCAAGACCTTCCGCCACAAGAAGGAGGGCTTGAAGGGTCGTTTCAAGATTGTTGGACAGGTGGGCCTGGGTATCATCGTGGGTACGGTGATGTGTTTCTCGCAGGATGTGGTTATCCGCGAGAAGGTTTCGGAGCCTACCGAGAGTGTTGTCGTTGATGAGAGTGGCAATACTGTCGTTACGCAGACGCAGCGTGCCGTTATGAGCCCCACACCCGAGAAGACTACCAAGACGACCATTCCCTTCATCAAGGACAACGAGTTTGACTATGGCTGGCTTGTCGGAGGCAACAGAATGTTCACCTGGTTGCTCTATATTCTCGTGGCTATTCTGGTTGTGACTGCCGTATCGAATGGTGCCAATCTGACGGACGGATTGGATGGATTGCTGACTACGGTGTCGGTGCCGATAATTATGGTGCTGGGTACGCTGGCATACCTTTCGGGTCATATCATCTATGCCGACTACCTCAACATAATGTATATCCCCGACTCGTCGGAGCTGGTGGTCTTTGCTGCCGCTATGGGAGGTGCCTTGCTCGGCTTTTTGTGGTATAACTCTTTCCCGGCACAAATCTTTATGGGCGATACGGGCTCGCTGGCAATTGGCGGTATCATAGCCGTCTTTGCTCTCTGCATACGCAAGGAGTTGCTACTGCCGCTTATGTGCGGAGTATTCTTGGCCGAGGCGGTGTCGGTTATGGTGCAGGTTGCCTATTTCCGCTACACCAAACGCAAATATGGCGAGGGTCGTCGTATCCTGCTGATGTCGCCGCTGCATCACCATTATCAGAAGAAGGGACTGTTTGAGACCAAAATCGTTATGCGATTCTTCATTATATCCATATTGTTGTGTGCTTTGACACTCGTAACCCTGAAAATGCGATAGACGATGAAAAAGATTGTTGTTTTAGGAGGCGGCATCAGCGGCTATGGCTCGGCTGTGCTGGCAAAGAAAAAGGGCTTTCAGACCTTTTTAAGTGACGCAGGCAAGATTGCGGAACGCTACACAAAGATACTCGACGAGTGGGGTATAGAGTGGGAGCAGGGAGGCCACACTATGGAACGCATCCTGGCTGCCGACGAGGTTATCAAGTCGCCCGGCATCCCCGAGAAGGCTCCCGTGGTGCAGGCTCTGCGAGAGAGGGGCATACCCATCATCTCGGAGATGGAGTTCGCTGCACGATATATGGGCAAGGCCCGTACTATCTGCATCACAGGCTCAAATGGCAAGACTACAACCACCTCGCTGATTTACAAGATTATGCGAGATGCGGGTGTGAATGTGGCTCTGGGCGGAAACATAGGCGAGAGCTTTGCCTATCAGGTGGCTATTGCCGACTTTGACTGGTATGTTCTGGAGCTCAGCTCATTCCAGCTGGATGGAATGTACGATTTCCGTGCCGATGTGGCTGTGCTGATGAATATCACACCCGACCACCTCGACCGCTACGACTACTGTTTCCAGAACTATGTCGATTCAAAGATGCGTATCACGCAGAATCAGCACTCACGCTGTTCGTTCATCTATTCGGCCGATGATGAGGTTATCGCTGCCGAGATAGCCCGACGCCCCGAGATGCGTATGCGACAGTTGCCCTTTGCGGCTCACTCGGCTGTGGCGAGTGCGGCGGGCGATGCCTTCCTTATGCCCGATGGCGAATTTACTGTGAGGGTTGGCAAGCAGAGCCTTACCATCGACACGCAGAAGATGCAGATTAAGGGTCTGCATAACGCCTACAACGCTATGGCTGCGGCATTGGCTACGCTGGCGGCGGGTGTCGGTGCGGAGCAGATAGAGAAGAGTATCTATGCCTTCTCGCCCGTTGAGCATCGCTTGGAGCCTGTTGCGGAGAGGGATGGCATACTATGGATAAACGACTCGAAGGCTACCAATGTCGATTCGGTGTGGTATGCATTGGAGAGTATGACACGCCCGACGGTGTGGATTGCCGGCGGTACGGACAAGGGCAACGACTATGAGCCGTTGAAGGCTTTTGCACGCGAGAAGGTCAAGGCTCTCGTATGTATGGGTGTCGATAATAAGAAGCTGGTTGAGGCCTTTACCGGCGTTGTGCCGAAGGTTGTCAGCACCTCGTCGCTTGATGAGGCTATGCGTGCAGCCCGCGAGGAGGCTGTTGAGGGCGATGTGGTATTGCTCTCGCCGGCTTGTGCAAGCTTCGACCTCTTCAAGAACTACGAGCAACGCGGCGAGTTGTTCAAAGAGTGGGTTGAGAAGTCTATTTTGAATAGTTAATCGTGGCAACTATGGCCGAGAAGGAGGATTATAGCAAGCAGGTTATTCGCGTGGACGACGACGGCGAGGTTATCACCCCGGTTGAGGGTGCCGATGACGGGGAGTCGGCTGTGGCGGTTGAGCAGGAGAGTAGTTTTACCGAGGTTGTCAAGCGACTGTTCGGTGGTGACCGCGTGCTGTGGGTTATCATCATCGCCCTTATGACTATCTCGGTGCTGGTGGTCTATTCCTCTACGGCCAAGATGGCATATATGCCGAGCTCTTCATCTTCGCCGGCAGAGTTTCTGCGTACGCAGCTGATATATCTAGTGGGCGGTGCAGTCTTGCTGTTCGGCGTTCATCGCATCAACAGCAGGGTATATCGTTACTTTGCACCCCTTGTGTGGTTTGTGTCGGTTGTTATGACGTTTGCCGTTTACTTTACGGATCGCACCACCAACGGAGCAGCACGCTGGTTTCCTATCTTTGGCTTCCAGTTCCAGCCCTCCGAGATGCTGAAGGTGGCGGTCATTCTCTTTCTGGCACATCAGCTGGCCAAGCGTCAAAAGACGATAGGCACACAACGCATCATCCCTACACTGAAAATATGGAAGTGGAACACGCCCGAGGAGAGGGCTGTGTGGCGTGATGGCGGCAAGGCTCTCTTCGTGCCGATTGTGCTGTCGTGTATGGCTATCCTGCCGGCACACACCTCGTCGGCGGTTATTGTCTTTCTGGTGTCGGTGGCGATGCTCATAATCGGCCGAGTCAAGTGGACCGAGATATGGCGACTCATAAAGTGGGCGATAATGGGTGTCTCGATGGTCTTTATGCTCGGCATCGGTCGTGGCGATACGGCGGGAGGCCGTATCTCAACATGGATAGAGCTGTGGACCACCTCGCGTATGGAGGTTGCTGCGGAGGACCTGACCGATACGGAACGAGCAATGATTGCGATACACAATGGAGGTATTCTGGGTCGTGGTGCGGGCCATAGCACCGTGCGTGTGGAGATGACACACCCCGAGAGTGACTACGCCTTTGCCTTCTTTGTCGAGGAGTACGGCATCGGCCTGGCGATGATTCTTGTGGCTCTCTATGTGTGGGTCTTTTTCCGAGCCATCGAAATATTTGAAAAGTGTCCCAAGCGATTCCCTGCGATGCTCGCCCTGGGTCTGGCTCTGCTCATCACGGGGCAGGCTCTGGCCCATATTATGGTTACGGTGAATATCTTCCCCGAGACGGGACAGACCCTGCCACTAATCTCGCGTGGAGGCTCGTCGCTGATATTTACCTGTATAGCATTGGGAATGATACTCAGCGTGAGTCGTCAGACCGAGGAGGGCTCACACGCCGAGGAGAATTGATAAGCGGAAGATACGATATTTACATAAGAGGGTGTCCAAACAAATCGGACACCCTCTTATGTGTTAGTTATTCACGCGGTAGGCTCGTTGCACACCCTTGATTTTCGTAAGTGAGTGTATGAGCAGATCCACCACTGCGGCACTCGGCACCTCCACGCTTATCGTACCTCGCACCGTTGCATCGCCCCTTGAGGCGAAGTGCAGAACGCGAATGTTGAGCTTCAACTCGCGTGTGATGACCTCGGTGACCTGATTTGCCAGACCTGCGGTATCGGATGCCACAACGGCAATGGTCACACGGAAAGCACCATCGGCATTGCTACGCCAGCGAGCCTCCATAATGCGATAGGGGTAGTTCTCGTGCAGACGGGCCGCATTGGGGCAGTCTGTACGGTGAATGGTGATACCCGACGAGATGGTCACAAATCCGAAAATATCGTCGCCCTTTATGGGGTTGCAGCACTTTGCCAGCTTATACTCTATGTTGTTGATTTTCTCGTCAATAACCAGCGCGTCAGATGACCTCGATGGCTGCGATGCCGCCTCCGAGAGCTTGCTCTCGGCCTTCTGCCTCTCGGCTTCGGCTGCTGCGGCACGACGCTGATCCTCCTCCTCGCCCGACAGCCAGCGTTGCAGAATATCCTTTATCGAGAGGAAATCCACCTTCTGCAAGGCTATCATTGAGTAGAGTTCGCGACCGGTACGCACCTTGAAGTGACGGCACAGGTAGGCCACCGCCTCGTCAATAGGTGCATTTATCTTCCAGTTCTTCATCTTGCGTTCCAGCTCCTCGCGGCCCTGACGGGCAAACTTCATCTGCTCCTCACGCAGGAACGACTTGATGCGGCTGCGGGCCTTTGTCGTTACGCAGAATGTGAGCCAGTCGGCCTTTGGGGTCTGATTCTTCTGCGTCATAACCTCCACGATGTCGCCATTATGCAACACCTCGCGGATAGGTACGGCACGGTTATTCACCTTACCGCCCATACATGTCGAGCCGAGGTTGGTGTGGATATCAAAGGCGAAGTCCAGCACCGTAGCACCTTCGGGCAGCTTGCGAATATCGCCATTGGGCGTAAAGACAAATATCTCACCCGACGAAGGCTTCGTGTCGAAGCGTTGCGAGAGTGAGTGTGTCGTCTCCTCCAACGCCTCACGCAGACGACCCAGCCACTGCTCGGAGGTCTGTGCTCCCTGATTTACGCCCTTGTAACGCCAGTGTGCGGCGATACCTCTCTCTGCCACGGCGTCCATACGTTCCGTGCGAATCTGTATCTCCACCCAGCGACCCTCGCCTGCCGATACGGTGGTGTGCAGCGACTCGTAGCCGTTCTTCTTGGGTATGGTTACCCAGTCACGCATACGATTGGGGTTGGGTGTGTAGCAGTCGCTGACTATGGAGTATATGGTCCAGCAGAGGCGTTTCTCGTCCTCCGGTGGGCAATCTATAATTACACGCAGTGCGAAGATATCGTAAACACCCTCAAAGGGAACGTTCTGCTTACGCATCTTGTTCCATATCGAATATACCGACTTTGTGCGGCTCTTGATGTGGTATTTGATGCCCTGCTTGTCAATCTTCTCGACGATAGGCTCTAAAAAACGTGCGATGAAGGTCTGTCGTTCACTCTCGGTCTCCTCCAAGCGGCGTGAAATATACTCATAATCCTTCGGCTCCAGCCACTTCAACGCCAAGTCCTCCAACTCGCTTTTCAAGTTGTAAAGACCCAGCTTGTGTGCTATCTGGGCGTAGAGATTCATACTCTCCCAGCTCTTCTTGCGGCGTTTCTCGGGTGGGAACATCTGCAAGCTACGCATCACCTCCAGGCGGTCGGCCAGCTTGATGAGAATCACTCGCGGATCCTCCGAGTAGCTGACAATCATATCGCGGAAGTCCGAAGCCTGCTCCTTCGATACTTTGAGCTTGATGTTCGATATGTTGCACAGGCCGACGATGATGCCCAGCACCTCGTCGCCAAACTCACGGCGTATGGTTGCAGAGAGCTCCTCAACACTCTCGGGATGCTCGTTGCTCGCTATACGCATCACATCGTGCAGCACTGCTGCCGTCGTGGAGTTACGTCCCAGACCAATCTCCTTTGCGACAATCTCGGCAACGGCAACGTCGTGGTCCATCATAGGCGTACCATCGTAACGCATCGTGCCCTGCATATAGTTGGCGGTAAATGTCAGGGCCTTGTCAATCAACTCCTGCGTGGTTGGCGAGAATGACTCTCGCACAAAACGACGCAGACTCTCATATCGTGTCAGCACATCCATAATCATTGTACTGTTTTAGGTTTATACACTATGTAAATATGGTCATCGGGCAGGGCATAGAGCCTCTGCTCCTTTGCCAAGAATCTCTCGCGATAGTTCTCATCATAGACCTCGAAGCCCGCCTCGGCGAGTCGCTTTGCATAATCTCTGCCATATATGCGGCGGTGGTCATACTGACCGAATATGCGGGTACGCTCGGCGGGGTCGGTTATCGTGTCATCCTCAAAAGTATGCTCACGCCCCAAATCTACGGGTGCGAGCAGCACCGCCCAGCCACCCGGTCGCAGTATGCGGAAAATCTCACGCACGGCCTTTCTGTCATCCTCGACGTGTTCGAGTATATGGTTGCAGATTACGGCATCGAACTCCCCGTCGGCAAGCGGTATCTGCTGAATATCGAAGTGCATATCCGCCAGCGGGCTCTCCAAATCGGCAGTTACATATCTGTCGGGTGCCGAGGCGTACATCTTGCGGAATTTACGCATCAGAGCCACCTCGGGAGCTGCGTGCAGAAGTTTTGGCAGAGCCATAGCACCACGACCTATATCACTCTCCCGCACCAGCCACAGCCACAGCAGACGATGCCTCTCCAGAGCCAGACAGTTCGGGCAGAGTGCATCTTCACGCTGCGTGACATAGCCGTAGGGCAGGAACTTGCGTCGGCGACAGCCGCACAGCGGACACTCGCGACCCTTGCCAATGTAGAACAGCCCAAGCAGGGGCACAGCCCAACCGGCCATACGCTGCAATATGGGGCGTGGAATATGATTGAGTATGTATCGTATCAACCGTTTCATTCTACCTCTCCAATTGCTCCTTTATTGTACTCTCCACGTTGTATAGCTGCTCGCGACAGAAGGCTATCAGCTCCGTAGCTCGCTTTACATCCTCTGCCAGCGTATCTATGCTCGCCTGCTCCTGCTTCATACGTCCCAGAATCTGCTCAATCTCGGCCACCGCCTCGGCGTATGTCATACTCTTTTTAGTCATATATCAATCTATTTTTCTTGTTTCTCTATGCTCTTTGCCTCGGCAATAACTCTGCCGTCGGCAAGCTCTATTGCAAGGCTGTCGCCGGCCGATATGTTTTCGGCGGAGTGTAAAACCTTATCTCCGAGGCGTACTATGGCGAAGCCCATACGCAGTATGTTCTGCGGCTTGCGGGCCTCCACCACATCGGCAGCACTCTGCAAACGCAACCTCTCGGCGGCTATAATACGGTCGGTCAGGAGTCCTAACTGCTCACTCCAAAGTGTCAGCTTTGAGAGCTGCCGTTCATATATCCGGTTGTGGCTCTGCCCAAGGTCACTCGCCAACCTCTCGATACGCAGATGCTGGTTGGCGGTCGTGGCCAACGCCATATCGTGCAGGCGGTTGAGGCTCTCATCAAGCCACGCCTCGTGGCGAGCCATACGGTCGGTGAGCCAACCTGCAACGGCTGTCGGTGTTTTCAGCGGCGTGTTGGCAACCATATCGGCCACCGACACATCTTTGTCGTGTCCTATGCCTGTGAGTACGGGTAGCGGAAACTGTGCCACGTATGAGCACAGACGATAGGAGTTGAAACACCCCAAATCGCTTACCGAGCCACCTCCGCGAATGATTACCACAGCATCAAACTCCTCCTGTCGTGCCGCAATTCTATCCATCTGTTCGCATATAGACTCCTCGGCTGCCGCACCCTGCATCATCGCCTCAAAAAGTTCTATGCGGAAGGCGTAGCCTCCTTCACGCAGTTCGTTGCAGAAGTCGCGGTAGCCTGCCGCCGTAGCACTCGACACAACGGCCACACGCTGTACCAGCAGGGGCATATCCACCTCGCGGTTCATATCCCACACCCCATCGGCTTTCAGCTGCTCGATGGTTAGTTGCTTCTGTCGCTCGGCCTCGCCCAAAGTGTATGAGGCGTCAAGGTCGGTAATCTGCAACGACAGCCCATACAGTTCGTGGTATGATACGATGACCTTCGCCAGAATCTTCATTCCTGCCATCAGGTCGCTGCCCGTTGCTGCCCGAAAATATGCCGAGAGCATCGCCCATTGCTGACGCCAGATGACGGCCCTCGCCTGTGCCGCAGGCTGCGTGTTTGCCGTATGGTTGTCGGTGGGTTTCTCCACCAGCTCCATATAGCAGTGCCCCGTGCGGTTTACCTTCACTTCGGATATCTCCGCCACAATCCATACAGGCAATGGCATAGCCTCTTCAATCGCCGTTTTTATGCGGCGTTGAAGCTCCGAAAGTGTGATATGTGATAATTCAAAATTCACTTCTCTTTTACCTCCTCTCTTGCAAAGAGAGGTCGCTTCCTCTTTTGTTCAAGAAAGCAACCTCTTTTAGCGGTTTATGAGTAGTGAAGACTACTTCTTGCTCTTCTTGCCCTGAACGATAGTAAGCTCGTTCATAATATGCTGGCAGTCGGCGAACTTATCCACAACGAACAATACATAGCGGATATCGACTGCGATGCAACGCTGCAACTCGGGCTCAAATGCCACGTCACCCGACATAGCCTCCCAGTTGCCGTCAAACGCAAGACCAATCAGGCGACCTCGGCTGTCCAGAACAGGAGAGCCAGAGTTACCGCCCGTAATATCGAGGTTGCAGAGGAATCCTACGGGCAACTTGCCATTCTTCATAGCGTAGCGACCGTAATCCTTCTTCTGGTAGAGCTCCTTCAGCTTCTCCTCAACGGTGAACTCCAAAGGATTAGACTTATCCTCCTTTGCAATCACGCCGTCCAGAGTGGTGTAGTGGTTGTAGGTGATAGCATCGGCTGGTGAATAGGGCAATACGTTACCATAGGTAAGACGAATGGTGAAGTTTGCATCTGAATACCAAGCCTTCTCGGGCTGCATACGCATCAGACCTGCTACATAGAGGCGATGTGCATCGGCATACAGAGGGTTCAGCTCGGCGTAAGCAGCGTTGTGACGCATATAAACCTCCATTACCGACTTCATCAGACGAGCTGCGGGGTCATCCTTGCGGTTGTCGCCAATCTGCAGTGCCTTCTCCAGCGATGTGAGCATAGAGTTGTCGTACAACCAATCTACATAGTCGTCAGAGTTGCCACCGTACAATGGGTCGATAACTTCGGTGTAAACCGATGGCAGATCCTCGGCCTTCATATTCTCGCGGACAATCTGGAACATACGCTTTGCAACCTTGCGGTCCAGATCGGCATCGTAATCCTTGTAATCCTCCTTGTAAGCCTTGGGGTAGCGGGCAATTCTGATAAGCTCCACACCACGCAGGAATGCCTCACTCAGATACTGGCGTGCAGCAGCGTGCGGAGCAATCTTCTCCATCACCTCCTTCATCTGTGGCAGGGCGGTCTGGAAGCCCTCCTCGGGCAGTGTGTTCTCCTCGGCCCACTTCTGGAAGTCAGCCTCCTCGGCCTGCTTGCGAGCCTTCACGCCCAGCTTCTCGATGCCGCGTGACATGCCGATTGAATTCTTCCAGTAGTTAGACGATGAAGCGTACTTCGATGCGTACTTGATACGAATCTCGTCGCTTGCCTCCATAGCCTCCCAGAGGATAGCCTGACGTTCGCCACGGATGTAGATACGCTGTGGGTTATCCACCTGCAACATATGGTCAATCTCGTACGATGTCATATAACGGGTTGTAGAGCCGGGGAAGCCCATAATCATTGCAAAGTCACCCTCCTCAACACCATTGAGAGAGATTTCCAAATGGCGGGGAGCCTTGTAGGGGACATTCTCCTTTGAGTAGGCCGCAGGCTTGTTATCCTTGTCGGCATATACGCGGAAGATTGAGAAGTCGCCCGTGTGACGAGGCCACATCCAGTTGTCGGTGTCGCCACCAAACTTACCAATTGATGATGGAGGAGTACCCACCAGACGCACATCGGTAAAGACATCGAATGTGAATGCAAAATACTGGTTTCCACCGAAGAAGGCTACAATCTGAACCATCTTGCCCTCGTTTGCCTTCTTAAGCTCCTCGGTCAGGCCCTTTACGTTGGCAAGAACCATCTCCTCACGCTCCTTGCCGGCAGCGATTGAGGGAATATTGCCCAGAATCTGTGCGGTAACATCCTCGATAGAACGCACAAACTTTACAGACAAGCCCGGAACGGGAAGCTCCTCCTCGTAAGATGATGCCCAGAAACCATACTTCAAATAGTCGTGCTCAACCGATGAGAGCTGCTGTATAGAGCCGTAGCCGCAGTGGTGGTTGGTGAACAACAGACCCTTGTCCGATACAATCTCGCCGGTGCAGCCACCACCGAAAATCACGATAGCGTCCTTCAATGACGACTGGTTGATAGAGTAGATATCCTCGGCCGAGAGGCGGCAGCCCTTGGCCTTCATATCCTTGATATTCATCTTCTGAAGGTAGGGCAGAAGCCACATACCCTCATCTGCCGTAGCGGTAAAAGCCATACAGGCAGCAACAATGGTAAACAAAATTTTCTTCATAGTTTTATCTTTTTAAGTTTGTATTCTCTTTCAAAGGGTAAAGATAGACAATATTTTCAAAACATAACGAATGTTGCGTATATTTGTTGTTCAACAGGATAAGGATGTGGCATTTGGGCTGTTCGGTTAAATGTTAATTTTTCGTTAAGGATTGCTCTTTGTATTGTTTTATAGGAGTAACAGGTATTACCTTTGATGCTGAAAATGTGCCCAAAATGACCATCTGGTCGGGCAGAAATCAACTTTTATGAGTGAATTATACACTATAATGCTTGCGGTATTGGCTGTTCTGGCCATATCGGGGCTTTATGTCGGCGTAACAAATGACGCCGTAAACTTTCTCAACGCGGCAATCGGCTCAAAGGTGGCCAAGATGCGAACCATTCTTGCCGTAGCATCAGTAGGTATCATTTTAGGAGTACTCACATCAAGCGGAATGATGGAAGTGGCCCGCAGCGGTATGTTCAATCCCGGACTGTTCACCTTCCACGAGATTATGATTCTCTATGTGAGTGTGATGTTCGCCAATGTCATCCTGCTCGACATCTACAACTCGCTGGGTCTGCCCACATCAACCACTGTGGCGTTGGTTTTCAGTTTGCTGGGTGCTGCTATTGCCGTGTCATTGTTCAAGATTGCAGGCAATCCCGAACTATCGTTAGGCTCACTCGGAGGCTTCATCAACACCTCGCGTGCTATGGGAGTTATCTCGGCTATCCTGCTTTCGGTGATTATCGCGTTTATATTCGGTACGATTATTATGTGGCTTTCACGCTTCCTCTTCTCGTTCCGTTATTTCAAAATGTTCCGTAAGATGGGTGCCGTATGGTGCGGTATGTCATTCACCGCTATCGCCTATTTCGCTGTTTTCAAGGCGTTGAAGGGCGTGCTGGCGGGTACTGCGGTGTATGCGTGGATTAGCGATAACCTGCTCATTTCGCTGTTCGCCTGCTGGGTTGTATGTACTGCGTTGCTGGCCTTTATGCAGCTCTTCCGCATCAATATCCTGCGTATAAACATTCTTTCGGGAACGTTCGCTTTGGCGTTGGCCTTTGCCGGTAACGACCTTGTGAACTTTATCGGTGTGCCCATTGCAGGTCTCGATGCCTACAAGATTGCCAATGAAGCGGGTTCAACCGAGATTTTGATGGAGGGCCTGAATAACAACCTCCCCGCACAGTTTATCTGGATGTTGCTCTCGGGTGTGATTATGGTTGTTACGCTGTGGACCTCAACAAAGTCGATGAATGTGTCGCAGACCGAGATTTCGCTGGCAGGTCAGGGTGACGATATGATTTCGGGCGAGCTCGATTCAAACGTATTCTCGCGTTCTATCGTGCGTGCATCGCTGGGCATCTCCAATTTCCTCGACCGAGTAGTCCCTGAGAAGGTGAAAAACTTTGTCGGCAAACGCTTTGAGTATGAGGATGTGGAGCATAACGGAGCTCCTTACGATAAGATTCGTGCCGTTGTAAATCTTACTACTGCGGCTCTGCTTATCTCGGTGGGTACATCGTTGAAGCTGCCTCTCTCTACCACCTATGTATGCTTTATGGTGGCTATGGGTTCTTCGCTTGCTGATAAGGCGTGGGGCAGAGAGTCGGCTGTGCATCGTATTACGGGCGTTATGACCGTTGTTATGGGCTGGTTCGTTACGGGTATCGGAGCCTTCCTTATCGCTATTGGCGTGGGCTTGTTGCTTATCTGGGGCGGTACGATTGCCTTTGCGGTGGTAACAGTGGCGTGTGCCTATATGCTTATCAAGAGTAACTTCAAGAACAAGAAGAAGGATGCTATGCCCGAGGCGGCAACCGAGGAGGACTCTGTTGAGGGTGTCATCAATCAGGTTTGCAAGATGATGAAGATCTCTACACAGATTTACGACCGTACGCTTGTCGCTGTGTTCAAGGAGGATAGAAAGGCGTTGAAGGAGCTTGTTCGCGAGTCTGACGAGAGCTATGAGGCGAGCCGTCAGCTCAAATATACCCTCATGCCGACGCTGCGTAAGCTGAAGGATTCGGGTCTGGAACTCTCGTTGTACTATGTTCAGGTTGTAGATTATCTGAGTGAGATTGCCAAGGCGTTGGTGCATATCACCCGTCCCGCCTACGACCATATCGACAACAACCATAAGGGCTTGTCAAGTGAGCAGACCGACGATTTGATGCATATCAACGATGCCGTAGCCGAGATTTACGGCAGCGTGAACCGTATGCTTACAAAGAACGACTTTACAGAGATTGACACCGTGCTTACCATGCGTGACGAGCTCTTCGAGCATATCGCCGAGACAATGAAGTCGGAGTTGCAGCGTATCAATGAGGGCGTTGGCAACACCAAGGCAAGTATGTTCTATCTGACAGTGATGAGTGAGACCAAGACTATGGTCTTGCAGGCTCGTAACCTGTTGAAGTCGCAGCGTTACTTCCTGGAGCACGCCGGCGTAGCAAAGACGTGGTACAGAAAGTAGGGTAAGGTGCTTTGAAACTATGAGGCATATCTCTTTCGGGGATATGCCTTTTTTGTGCTGTTGCTGTTATGTTTTGTTTACTTCGCTAATTTTCATATATTTGTAGATGGGAAACAATAAACACACCATATTATGAAGAGATTTTTTATCGTGCTTTGCCTGCTGGCTGTGATGCCTGCCGTAGCACAGGAGTATGACTACAAGGAGGATTTGCTTATAAAGATTTGGGATAACACTTCGGCACCCCATTCCAGCGAGCTGGATAAGGAGGAGACTTGCCATAAGGGCATTATCAACTGGTCGAAGTCGGCAGAGCTCTATATCTACAAGGCTGACCCAAAGACGGCTACGGGACAGGCTATCGTCATCTGCCCGGGTGGTGGCTACGAAGCTGTCTGTATGACCTATGAGGGAGCTGATGCGGCACGCTGGCTGGCCGAGAACGGCATCACCTGTGGTGTGCTGAAATATCGTATGCCGAATGGTCATCGCGAGGTACCTCTGGAAGATGCTGTCGAGGCTCTGCGTATTATGCGTAGCCATGCCGACGAGTGGTCATTCTCTGCCGACGAGGTGGGCATTATGGGCTACTCGGCAGGAGGACATCTTGCAGCCTATACCTCTACCTTCGCACCCATTGGCGAGGAGCCGGCATTCTCTATCCTGATGTATGCCGTCATCACGGGCGAGTGGGGCCTCACGCACGAAGGTACATTCAACAACCTGCTTGGTGCGGGCCATACCGCCGCCGACAGGGCCGAATATTCGCCAGAGAATCGTGTCACGAAACGCACACCACCGGCACTGTTGATGCTCTCGGATGACGATAAGATTGTGCCGCCCATCAGCAGCACACGCTATTATAACGCCTTGAAAAAGGCCGGTATCGAGGCTTCGCTGCATATCTATCCCGACGGCTGGCACGGCTGGGGTATGAGTAGCCGCTTCCCCTATCGCGAGGAGTGGCAGAAGGCTATGCTTGATTGGCTCAGATTGCAGAAGAAGTAGATTTTTGATTAATACATCTTTACATCCATACATCGGAATTTAATAGATATGGAATTACAAACCCAAAGATTGTTGCTGAGACCTTGGCAAGAGGATGATGCTGACGAACTATACAAGT
>JAFNXQ010000122.1 GCA_017383445.1 Alistipes sp. | reverse complement strand
GGACAAGTCCGCCGACGGAAAGGTTCTCTTCCTCATGGGCGTCATGGCGGACAAGGATTACGACAAAATGATCGGGATGCTTGCACCGCTCGCTTCGTCCGTGTACTGCGTGACTCCGCCGAACAGCCGCTCGCTGCCTGCGGAAGGCGTTGCCGCGGAATACGAAAGCTTCGGGGTGACCGCCCGCGCGTTTGACGAGCTCACCGACGGCGTGAATGCCGCCTGTGTTGTGCAAAAAGCATTTAGTTTGGTGAATCCAAATTATGAGGATTTGACTTGGGCTGTTTTGGACACAGATGTGCCTTGGATTGTATCTGTCTGTGATAAGGATGGAAAGAAAAGTGGTACGATTAAATATAACCAAGAAGTTGCGATGTCTGTTACAATTGACAGAAACGCGCTAACAAGTGGTAACAACGAAAGTACTATTGTAATACTATCTGACTATGGGCGAGCTGAGCTCCATGTGACTGCTGTTGGAGCAGATAGAAGATTACCTATAACAGAAATAACGGAGGTAACAGATATTGATCTTCAAACTGCTACATTTAAAGGAAAAGTATTGAGTGTTGGTGCTCCTGAATATGAAGAAAGAGGTTTTGTTTACAGCACATCAACTATAGCAGAAGATGCTACTGAAGGATTCACAAAGATCCCATCAGAAATGAATTCAGGAAACACTTTTAGTGCTGTTGTGAGTGGTCTAAATAAAGGTACAACTTATTATGTTCGTGCATATGGAAAGAATGCTCTAGGCCTTAAACTTAGCAGTACATATAAGACCTTTACAACTATTGCCACTAGAACATCTGTCGGTACTCTGCCTGTTACACAGATAGATGTGGTTAACGGAAGAGCTCAGTTTAATGGAACGATAACCGAGGTTGGCAGCCCGATATATTCGGAGAAGGGTTTTTGTTATAATACATCAGGTGAACCAACAGTATCTGATACAAAATATACGGTATCAGGAACAAGTGGAGGTGACTATTACTACTCATGTGCTGGACTGGCTACAAATACAACATACTATGTAAGAGCATATGCAATACAAAATGATAAGATTTATTATGGCACATCAGTGTCATTTAACACTGACACGTCTACAACTGGAGTCTCTACATCAAGTGCTACTAGCGTAACACCATCGTCGGCAACGTTAAATGGGGCTATTGTGAAAGTTGGAAGTCCTACTTACTCAGAGAAGGGATTTTGCTATTCCACATCACCTAACCCGACAATCAATAGCACCAAGAAACCTGTTGGCGGAACAGGAGAAGGAAACTTCTATCTAAATATCACAGGGTTGGATTATAATACGAGCAATGTATAGAGTTGTGGAATAACGAGATTAAGTTGCTTCCTGAAAAAAATCTTATGCGTCAGTTGTGTCACTCCTACATCGCTGGTGCGTATTATCGCACCGATCGTTCGGAGGAGGCAATCGACTATTTTGCCCAGATTGGTGATGTAGAGTCAATGCTTTATTGTGTGGGTAAATCGGGGTATAGCAAGACATCTTTGAGCACTATAGAATTTGTTTGCCAGTATAATCCTGATGCCATAGCCGTTCGTTCTGCATTGCAACATCATATCCGCGACCTTGAGCCATTCGGCGAATATGCTATGAGAAACGAGGAGTCTGATTGCGATTGTAAATTGTGTGATGATATATACACACTATGTATGAATGTTGTCAATGGAAGCAAGTCAAAGGATAAAGCGTTCTGGTATTACACTCTTGCTTTCCTTGCTGACTTGAAGGGTGAGATATACAAAGCCAACTATTGGCTTGATTTGGCCGAGAAGCGTAAGACATCGCAATTTATTACGGAGTCAATCGCTGTCATGCGAATATATTTGGATGCCAAACTGTCTGTTTATAACTCTGCTTATGAAGCGAAACTACTCAACCAGTTGCAGTGGCTGGATGGCAAAATAGTGAATGATATAACAGATTATGTTCGTGAAATGACAGCCAAAGGTTATCGTCTGCAAAACTGCGAAAGTTACTACTATTGGAACGATATGATGCGTCGTATTCTGCTTTCGGAAGTGTGCCCGCGAATGATTCAGGCAGGTAAATCCGTAAGGGCTTTGCAGCTGGCAAATATGGCTGATAATCGGCTGCTTGGCATCGTGAATAAGCAAATGGATTGGGATGGTAAAACGCATACCATGAGGGAGTATCGTTATAGTGCGGAGCATTTTAACGCTATTGATTATCGTAACCACTTCTTCGAAATGGTAGATTCGCTGGGCGTGAATACCGCCAAGGCATATTTGAGGCGTGTGGAGAGCCCGCGTGGAGGTTTTGATTCGTTCCTTAATGCCAGAGGCTATACCGACCGCAATTATCTGTATGATATTGTCGGCACGCAGTGTTTGCGAACGATGCAATATGGCGAGGCTGTGAAATATTTGAAGCCGATTAGCATTGCGTTCCAATATCATCACAACCTCTATATGGACTACGATCCATTCTGCGTGGAGCACGAACCTATAGAGCAGAAGATAAACTTCAAATACGATTTTGCCAAAGAGATGAACTCCTTGCAACAGAGTATCAACGTGACGGAGGATCCTAACCGCAAGGCCGAATTTATGGTGAAGTACGCTATGGGAATCCGCAACTCGTTTTCTTACTGCTGGGCCTTGACTCAATACTACAAAGGCACAAGCTATTATGGGCAGGTGTGTGATAAGCGTGACTGGCAGAATGATTCACACACGAAGGCGGCTATGAAGCGGTCAAAAGAGATGATTAAACTTGCCCTTGAGATAATCTCGGATGATGAGCTGGGGGCTAATATCCTCTACGATATGTGCAACTACAAAACAGTTGCCAACAAATACCCCAATACCATCAAGGGAGAATTGGTACGAGGCTCGTGTGACAACCTTGTTAATTATCACGCAGAGAACCCTCCAAGTGAAAATCAAAGAGGTATAGCTTATCAATCTTGGCAATTATAAATGCTTGAAAATACTAAACAACAGCGAGAGTCCGAACATCGGGCTCTCTTTTTGTGTTGTTGCCCGTTAATTATACGAGATGATTGTAGGGACTATAAGTTTTGTTTGAAAACATAGAAATATGCTGTTTGTTTTATGATTTTGCGAAATTATTTTATAACTTTGTATATTGACTATGTTGTGCGTATGCGTGATGGGTATGTCTTAAAAGACATAGTGTTCAGATTGCAGCGTCCGGCAGCAAACTTAAAACAACTCCGAGATGAAGGTTATAACTTTTGGCGAACTAATGTTGCGTCTGTCGCCTGCGGGATACCATAATCGTATCGTTCAGGCCGGACAATTCGATGCGGTCTATGGCGGTGGCGAGGCAAATGTTGCGGTCAGTCTGGCCAACTATGGTCACGAGGCTTGCTTTGTGAGCAAGTTGCCGCGACACGAGGTGGGTGATGCTGCCATTGGTGCATTGCGTCGCTATGGTGTGAATACCGACTTTGTGGCTCGAGGTGGCAACAGGGTGGGTATCTACTATCTGGAGAGTGGCTCGGCAATGCGTCCCAGCAAGGTCATTTACGACCGTGCCGGCTCATCCATAGCCGAGGCCACAGAGTCAGATTTTGACTTTGACGCCATTATGCAGGGTGCTGATTGGTTCCATTTTTCGGGTATCACGCCGGCACTGTCGGCAGGATGTGCCAACCTTACCCGCAAGGCGTGCGAGGCTGCAAAGCGTAATGGCCTTACGGTGTCGTGTGACCTTAACTATCGCAAAAAACTCTGGACTCCGGAGGAGGCACAACGCGTGATGCGACCCCTGATGCAGTATGTCGATGTCTGCATCGGCAATGAGGAGGATGCAGAGTTGTGTCTGGGCTTCAAGCCCGAGGCTGATGTTGCGGCGGGCAAGACCGATGCCGAAGGTTACAAAGCGGTGTTTGAGCAGATGTACCGCGAGTTTGGCTTCAAGTATATAGCCTCAACACTGCGAGAGTCATTCTCGGCGAGCCATAACGGCTGGAAGGCGATGATTTACGACGGCAAGGAGTTCTACTCTTCGAAGCGTTACGATATTCAGCCCATCGTCGATAGAGTGGGCGGTGGCGATGCGTTCAGTGGCGGATTGATTCACGGTCTGTTGTGCAAATGGTCGGCGGCAGCGGCATTGGAGTTTGCAGTGGCTGCGTCGGCATTGAAGCACACGATAAATGGCGACTTTAATCTTGTGTCGGAGTCCGAAGTTGAGGCTTTGGTTGGTGGAGACGGAAGCGGACGAGTGCAGAGGTAATAGAGGATTCAAAATTGAGAATATAAACACAAAAAGATATGGCAAAGTTCAATAAAGCGTCGGTGCTGGCTTCAATGGAGGCAACGGGAATGGTCCCTGTCTATTATGATGCTGATGTGCAGCGTGCAAAGGCTGTCGTGAAGGCCTGTTATGATGGCGGCGTAAGATTGTTTGAGTTTACAAATCGTGGCGATTTCGCAATTGATGTATTCAAGGAGGTCGTGAAGTATGCTCTGGCCGAGTGCCCCGATATGATTGTGGGTGTAGGCTCGGTAGTGGATGCTCCCACTGCGGCACTCTTTATCGGTTATGGAGCAAACTTCGTTGTTGGTCCTTGCCTTAACGAGGAGGTGGCTCGCCTCTGCAATCGTCATCTGATACTCTACGTTCCGGGCTGTGGCTCGGTAAGCGAGATTGGCAAGGCTCATGAGCTGGGTTGCGATGTGGTTAAGATTTTTCCCGCCGGACAGGTTGGTGGCCCCGACTTTATCAAGAATGTGAAGGCCCCTATGCCGTGGGCAAATATTATGGCTACGGGAGCAGTGGAGCCTACGGCAGAGAATCTCAAAGCGTGGTTCTCGGCTGGAGCATACTGTGTGGGTATGGGCTCAAAACTTTTCCCCAAGGAGGCCTTGCAGCGTGGCGAGTGGCAGACGGTGGAGCAGTTGTGCCGTCAGGCGTTGGGCTATATTGCTGATAGCAAGAAGTAAAATCGAAAAATACTAACCTGTATGTCGTTGAATAATAGTTCAAAATCGAGTTATCTGGCGTCGCTGTTTATGTGCGGCTGCCTCTATTTTATCTTCGGCTTCGTATCGTGGGTAAATTCTATTCTTATCCCATATTTCAAGGTTGCGTGTGACCTGCATAACGAGGTGCTGGGTTATCTGGTGGCCTTCGCCTTCTATATTGCCTACCTTGTGATGTCGATTCCGGCATCCATAATGCTCAATAAGATAGGCTTCAAACGAGGTGTGGAGTATGGCCTGTGGGTTATGGCCATTGGTGCACTGCTCTTTGTGCCGGCAGCCCTGACGCGTACCTATGCACTCTTCCTTGCCGGTCTGTTCTCGTTCGGTATCGGTCTTGCTATTCTGCAAACGGCAGCCAATCCGTTTGTTACGATTATTGGCCCTATTGAGAGTGCTGCACGACGCATCAGTATTATGGGTATCTGCAATAAGTTTGCGGGCATTGTCTCGCCGCTTATCTTCTCGGCATTGGTTATCCGTGAGGCCGACAAGACAACGATGGAGCTGGTCAAGAGTGGCGAGTTGGTAGGGGCTGCAAAGGAGCAGGCCCTTGACGAGATGATTCTGAATGTCATTCCGCCATATCTCTGCCTGGCTGTTTTGCTCTTTGTCTTTGGCTTTGTATTCTATAAATCGTCAATACCCGATATCGACCCCAAATCACTCAATAAGGCCGAGGAGGGTGATGGTAGCGAGAGAAAGAGTATCTTTGCTTACCCATATCTGATTCTGGGTGCGTTGGCGATGTTCTGTCACGTAGGCTCGCAGGTTATATCTGTTGATACGAGCATACGTTATGCCGAGAGTATGGGGGCGACGCTTGACGAGGCGAAGATTCTGCCTTCGCTGACGCTGGCGTGTATCCTTGTCGGTTATCTGTGCGGTATTGCCCTTATTCCGAAGTACCTGAAGCAACAGAAGGCTCTTCTGATATGTACCGTGACGGGCCTTGTGTTGTCGCTGTGCGTAATCTTTGCAAGCGGCAGTGTGGAGTTGTTTGGTATGCAGACCGATATCTCGCTGTGGTTCCTTATCTTGCTGGGATTGCCCAACTCTCTGATTTTTGCCGGTATATGGCCACTTGCGATACGCAATCTGGGCAAATATACCAATCTCGGCTCGTCGTTCCTTGTTATGGGCCTCTGCGGAAATGCCTTCCTGCCTCTTATCTATGGCTGGGTGGCTGATAATTTCGATTTGAGAATGGGCTATTGGGTGTTGGTGCCTTGCTTCCTCTATCTGATATTCTACGCAGCTGTAGGTCATCGTATTGAGCATTGGACTCCAAAGAAAAAGTAATATGGGCGAGTTGTTGATTAAGGGTGGCACGATTATCAGCCGCGGCAAGAGATTTAAGGCCGATGTGCTGGTTGCCGATGGTAAAATCGTCCGTGTGGGGCAGGATTTGACCGCTTCGGAGAGTGCAGAGGTTATCTCGGCCGAGGGCAAGTATCTCTCGGCAGGATTTATCGACCTTCATACGCACGGCGGCGGAGGTGCCGATTTTATGGATGGTACGGTGGAGGCCTATGCTACGGCTCTGGCGACGCACGCCTGTCACGGCACGACACTTCTCTATCCGACAACGCTGTCAAGCACAACAGAGTCGTTGAATGAGTCGTTGAAAAACTATCAGGAGGCATTGGATGCCAATTTGAAGGGTGCTCAAATGGGTGGTTTGCATCTCGAAGGCCCATACTTCGCATACGAGATGAAGGGTGCACAGGATCCTCGCTATCTGCGAAATCCGGAGCGTGAGGAGTATGTGGCACTGCTTGATAAGGCCAATGGCTCGATTGCCCGTTGGAGTCTTGCTCCCGAATTGGAGGGTGCTGCCACTATGGCAAAGGAACTGAAAAAACGAGGTGTGCTGATGGCTATGGGCCATACAAACGCCACCTTTGAGGAGTGTGAGGAGGCTTTTGAGGCGGGATTTACTCATATGACGCACTTCTACTCGTGTATGAGTAGCGTAACGCGTCGTAACGCCTATCGTTATGCGGGAGTTGTTGAGTTTGGCTACTATAAAGACGATGTGACGTGCGAGCTCATCGGCGATGGAATACACGTTCCGCAGTCGCTGTTGCGGCTTATGTTCAAAATAAAGGGTGCAGAACGTATCGCACTCTGTACCGACTCGATGCGAGGTGCCGGTATGCCCGATGGGGTGTATAAGCTGGGAAGCCTTACGGAGGGACAGGATGTTGTGGTGGAGGATGGCGTTGCCAAACTTATGGACCGTTCGGCCTTTGCAGGTAGCGTGGCTACGATGGACAGGGTGGTACGTACGGTGTGGCAACTCACCGAGAGACCTTTGGAGGAGATTGTGCGTTCGGCCACCGAGACCCCTGCCCGCATTATGGGTTGCGATGATAGAAAGGGCTCAATCGAGGTGGGCAAGGATGCCGACATTGTGATTTTTGACGAAGTTGTCAACATCAGCCACACGATTATCGGAGGCGAGGTGTTTTATGAAAAATAGTAACGAGATATGCTTGTAAATGAGTTTTTGAAAGATAAGTTGCGTGTCAAGAGCTACTCTTCACGTGAGGCTATGGGCGAGGGGGCTGCCTGCGAGGCAGTGGCCTATGTCAGGGAGTTGCTCAAAGTGCAGCCGGAGGTGAATATCATCTTCGCTGCGGCACCGTCGCAGAATGAGTTTCTGGCAGCGGTGGCGGCATCAGACTTGGAGTGGGGCAGAATAAATGCCTTCCATATGGACGAATATATCGGCCTTAAAGAGGATGCTCCGCAGGGCTTTGGTAACTTCCTGCGTCGTGCCATCTTCGACAAGGTGCCGTTTCGCAGCGTACACTACCTGAATGGGCAGATTGAGTCGCAGCGTGCGTGTGCAGAGTATGCCGAAAAGTTGGCGGAGATGCCCGTTGATGTGGTCTTTATGGGTATTGGAGAGAATGGTCACATAGCATTTAATGACCCTCACGTTGCCGATTTTAACGACCCCGAGGTTGTGAAGATTGTCGATTTGGATGAGAAGTGTCGTCAGCAGCAGGTTAATGATGGCTGTTTCGCAACGCTTGACGATGTTCCCACACACGCAATGACGCTTACCATCCCAGCCTTGTGTCGTGCAAAGCGACTATTCTGTGTAGTGCCTGCCGCAACAAAGGCTTGGGCGGTGAATGAAACCATTAACGGCGACGTGTCGGAGCATTGCCCTGCATCGGTTATGCGTATGCACGACGATGCTACGTTATATATTGACAACAACAGTTCAAAATTACTAAACTGCTAATCGTATGAAGAGATTTATTGTTTCGTTTATAATGACGATGTTCGCCTTTGGCTTGTCGGCACAGGAGGTGGTGAAGATAGGTATCATCGGCTTGGATACGTCGCACTCAACCGCGTTCACGAAGTTGATAAATGGCGGTAAGGAGAATTGGGCAGAGGGTTACCGCGTAGTGGCGGCATATCCCTACGGCACGCAGGCGATAAAGTCGGCATATAAGAGAATCCCCCAATATACCAAGGAGGTTAAGGAGTATGGAGTTGAGATTGTCGGCTCAATAGAGGAGTTGCTCGATAAGGTCGATTGCGTATTGCTGGAGACAAATGATGGTAACCTGCATCTGGAGCAGGCAGCTGTGGTATTCAAAGCGGGTAAGCCCTGCTTTATCGATAAGCCACTGGCGGCTACTCTGGGTCAGGCTATGGCGATATATGAGCTGGCCGATAGATATGGCGTGCAGATCTTCTCGTCATCTACGCTGCGTTTCACGCCACGCAATCAGGAGATTCGTGGCGGAGCCGAGGGTAAGGTGAAGGGTGCAGATTGCTACTCTCCGCACACACCCGAGCCGACGCATCCCGACTACGGATTCTATGGTATTCACGGCATTGAAACACTCTATACGGTTATGGGTACGGGGTGCGAGGCTGTGTGTTGTGTGAAAGCCAAGAAGGACCACGTCGTTGTTGGCGAGTGGAGTGATGGCAGAATAGGTACTTTCAGGGCCTTTCTTGACGGCACACAGCTCTATGGCGGTACGGTTTATACCGACAAGCAAGGAGCTGTGGCTGCAGGTGGCTATGTGGGTTATAAGGATTTGCTCCGCGAGATATTGCATTTCTTCAAGACGGGCAAGACTCCCGTGTCGCGAGAGGAGACATTGGAGATTTTTGCCTTTATGCGGGCTGCCAATATGAGTGCAAAACGCGGTGGCGATAAAGTTTTGTTGCGAGATGCTTATCGTGCGGGCGAGAAAGAGGCTGAAAAACTATTGAAACAATATACACTGGAGTAACAAAAGGGAGTATCATGAAGAGAATTTTGATATATGTGCTGGTGGTGACAGTGGCTGCGTTCGCTATCAGCTGTGGCGTGGCAAATAACAATCGCGTGGTGGAGCAAAATCGTATTGTAGTGCTTGACCCCGGCCATTTTCACGCCGGATTGTTGCAGATGCACCGTGTTGAGGGTATGTGCGATACGGTGAGTGTCTATGCTCCCGAAGGCCCGGAGCTGGGTGGCTATCTCTACAACATCAACTACTACAACAACCGCAAGCACGACCCTACGCAGTGGGTTGTAGAGCAGTATGTCGGCGATGACTTTTTGGAGAAGATGTTGCAGGAGAAGCGAGGCAATACGGTTGTGATTTCGGGTAATAACAAGAAGAAGACCCGCTACATCTACGAGTCTATCAATGCCGGTTATAATGTATTGGCCGACAAGCCGATGGCTATTTCGACAGAGGACTTTGCCCTGCTGGAAAAGGCGTACGAGCTGGCGGAGGATAAGGGATTGATACTCTATGAGTTGATGACTGAACGCTACGATATCTACAATATCGTCGAGAAGGCTCTGCTCCACAATAAGGATGTGTTTGGCGAGTTGCAGAAGGGTACGAAGGATGAGCCTGCCGTGTATATGGAGAGTGTGCATTACTTCTGTCGCCTGTCGTCAAGCGGTAAGGCGTCATCTCGTCCCGCGTGGTATTACGATGTGGAGCAGCAGGGCGAGGGTATTGCCGATGTTACAACACATCTTATCGACCTTGTGCAGTGGAGCTGCTTCCCCGATAAGAGTATCCGCTACGGAAAAGATGTCGTGCTGACCGATGCCGAGCATTGGCCCACACTCGTCACATTGGAGGAGTATGCTCAATCGACCCGTACAGAGGCATTCCCCGAATATTTGCAGAAGGATATCAACGAAGAGGGCGTGCTGGAAGTTATGGCGAATGGTACGTTGGCGTTTGAGATGAATGGCGTGAATGTAGGCATTAAGGTCACATGGCCATACCTCACTCCGCAGGGCGGTAGTGGTACATCGCAGTCAATCAAGCGAGGCAGTCGTGCTACGTTGGAAATCTTGCAGAGTGCCGAGACTGACTACAAGAAGAATTTCTATATCGTGCGAAACGATGGCGTTGATGCCGAGAAGTTTGATGCTGCATTGCAGAAGGCTATTGCCGATTTGAATGGCGAGGAGCCCTACATTACGCTTACGGCCGAGGCAGATGGTCGTTATCTCGTTGAGTTCTCGCAGGAGAGCCGCAGTAGTCACGAAAATCACTTTGGTCTGGTGGCAGAGAGTTACTTCCGTTATATCAAGGCGGGCAAGGCTCCACGCTGGGAACGTGATAACGCTTTGTCGAAGTATTGGATTACCACCGAGGGTGTGGCCTTGGCAAAGAGTAAGGATAAAGAGTAAGAATAACGCAAACGAGTAGTGATCTATGACCGAGCTGGTATCGGAATACGTGGAGCAGCAGAGGGCGTTTTACGCCCTGCATCCCGATATTATGGGTACTCGGTTTGAAATCATTATGTATGACGCCGACAGGGCATTGGCAGAGGCCCTGTGGCAACGGGTAGTCGCGAGATTAGAGGCGTGGCACGCCATGTTCAATCGTTTTGATCGGGAGAGTGAGCTGTCGCGACTGAACGACTGCAACGATACGCAGTGGCACGCAGTGAGTGAAGAGCTGGCCGATGTGCTGGTTTTGTGTCGCGACTATTGGCTCAAAACAGAGCATCTGTTCGACATCACTCGCCGAGATATGAGCCTTGTGGAGATAGGTGACGGGCAGGTGCGAAAACTCTCGGCGGATGTGACGCTTGACCTTGGAGGCTTTGCCAAGGGATATGCGTTGCTGCGAGTGCGAGAGATGCTGACAGAGGAGGGTATAGGTCGGGCGATAGTCGATTTTGGGCATAGTACCATAATGACCATCGGTCGCAATGGTGACGAAGATTGGGTCATCGGTCTGCCATCGCCTTACGATGGGCGTGAGGTGGCACGATTTGCACTAAACGACCAGACGCTATCCACATCGGGTAATACGCCTGCGTATGCGGGACATATAGTAAATCCGCAGAGTGGCGAGAGAAACAACGATAGGGCATTGAGCTGCATCGTGGCGGCCAATCCGCTGGATGCCGAGGTGTTGAGCACAGTGCAGATGATAGCCTCCGAGGAGCAGATGGACTCTGTGGTTGCAAATTTTGATATTGTTACGGCAAAAAGATACGAATTATAATATGGAAGAGAACAAGAAGGTGGAGAAGGAGTTAAGCCGTCGCCAATTCTTTAAGGAGTTGGGTTATATGGCCGGAGGAGCAATGCTGCTCTCGATGCCGTGGTTGAGGTCGCAGACACCCGAAAAACTGGAGGAGGTGAAGGGCGATAAGGCTCGCGTGGCACTTATCGGCTGTGGCTCTCGCGGACAGTATCATCTCCACAACCTGAAACTGATACCTCACGCCGAGGTAGTCGCTTTGTGTGATGACTATGAGCCTAATCTTAAAGCGGCAGCAGCACTCTGTCCCAATGCCCGTACATACAGCGACTATCAGAAACTGCTCGAAGATAAGGATGTCGATGGCGTGATTATCGCCACACCGCTGAATTGGCACGCACCAATGGTGCTGGATGCCTTGGCAGCGGGAAAGCATACATTCTGCGAGAAGGCTATGGCTCGCACGATGAGTGAGTGCCGAGCAATATATGAGGCCTACAAACGTACTGATAAGGCTCTCTATTTCTGTATGCAGCGAATGTATGACGAGAAGTATATCAAGGGTATGGAACGTATTCATTCGGGCCTTATCGGAGATATTGTTGGTATGCGATGCCACTGGTTCCGTAATGCCGACTGGCGTAGGGAGGTGCCTTCGCCGGAGCTGGAACGCAGAATAAACTGGCGCCTGTATCGTGAGTCATCGGGAGGTCTGATGACCGAGCTGGCGTGCCATCAGCTGGAGGTGTGCAACTGGGCTATGGGCAGGATGCCCGAAACGATTGTGGGTCTCGGCGATATAGTCTTCTGGAAGGATGGTCGCGAGGTATATGACAATGTGAATGTCATCTATCGCTATGCTGATGGCGTGAAGATAAACTACGAGTCGCTTATCTCGAATAAATATAATGGAATGGAGGATCAGATACTCGGTCATAAGGGTACGGTTGATATGACAAAGGGTATCTACTACATGGAAGATGATAACCAGATTCCGGGCATCCGTCAGCTGTTGCGTGAGGGTCAGGAGAAGACTCTCGGAGCAATACCCACGGCAGGCCCAAGCTGGCGTTCGGAGACCCGCAAGGCCTATGTGCCTCATTCGCTGGTAAATGGTGCAGTGTCGGTAAATAGCGGTCAGAGTACTGTGGGAGCCGATAACGATGGTTCGGATGTTATATTATCGGCATTCTGTCAGTCGTGCCTTACGGGCGAGAAGGCCGAGAGTGTTGTTGAGGAGGCTTATTGCTCGACTCTGCTCTGCCTGCTGGGTAATCAGGCTATGGAGGAGGCCCGCATAATAAAGTTCCCCGAGGAGTATAAAATACCATATATGAAGTTTTAGCTATGAAGTTGGATAAGGTTATTTCAGTCATAACTCTCCGCGATGTGGTGCGTGAGGCGATGGTATTTGGTCTTTGTCTGTTGGTGGCTTTCGGTATCAATGTCTATGCAGTGTGGCACTATCAGACCGAGTGGTCGGAGCTATACACCGACGTAGGCTATATGGCCGTTTTGGCGACTGTGATATATGTCGCCCGCTGCATTTTCAAGTGTGTGGCGATAGTGGTGTGGCGTGTAGTCTGCAAATTCAGACAACGCAAACAGGATGCATACAATAAATTAAAATAATAGAGATATGGTTTCAAGAAGAGATTTTCTAAAACAGGCTTTTGCCGGTGCGGCAGCATTGTCGTTGGGTGGTGTTACCTCATCATTTGCCAACGCCTCACGCCAGAAGGTGGCAGGTGCTAACGACCGCATACGCATAGGTATTATTGGCGTAAATTCGCGAGGACGAGGCATCGCAAAGGGTTTGTGCAAGTTGCCCGACTGCGAGATTACCTATGTCTGCGATGTTGATTCGCGTGCTATTACGCGTTGTCAGAACAGCGTGCAGAAGATTACGGGCAAGGCTCCCAAGGGCGAGAGTGATTTGCGTGTTATGCTCCAGAAGGAGGATTTGGACGCTGTCGTTATCGCTATGCCCGACCATTGGCACGCCCCGGCAGCTATTATGGCTATGCAGGCGGGCAAGCATGTCTATCTGGAGAAGCCTACAAGCCACAATCCTGCCGAGAATGAGTTGCTGGTGCGTGCAGCATTGAAATATGGCAAGGTAGTGCAGGTGGGTAACCAGCGTCGTTCGTGGCCCAATGTGCAGGCTGCAATCGCTGAGATTCACGCCGGCAATATCGGTAAAGTACGCTATGCCAAGTCGTGGTATGTAAATGCCCGTCCCTCAATTGGCGTGGGTAAGGTTGCTCCCGTACCCGAGTGGCTGGACTGGGATTTGTGGCAGGGCCCTGCTCCGCGTCGCGAATATAAGGACAATATCGTGCATTATAACTGGCATTGGTTCTGGCACTGGGGTACAGGCGAGGCCCTGAATAATGGTACTCACTTTGTCGATTTGCTGCGTTGGGGCTTGCAGGTGGGTTATCCTACCAAGGTCGATTCTATCGGTGGCCGCTATCATTATCAGGATGATTGGGAGACTCCCGACACACAGCTCATAACATATCAGTTCGGTGATGAGGCTGCTTGCTCGTGGGAGGGTCGCAGTTGTAACTCTCAACCCGTTGATAATCAGGGCTTGGGCGTTGCTTTCTATGGCGAAAATGCTACGCTTTATCTGTCAGGCGGCAACGACTACAAGATTTGCGATATGAAGGGTAAGGTTATCAAGGATGTGAAGAGTGAGTTGCAGTTCGAGGAGGGTAACCTGCTGAATCCCTCGGAGGCTCTCGATGTCTTCCACTTCCGTAACTGGTTTGACTCTATCCGTACGGGTGCGAAGCTCAACTCCGATATCGTTGAGGCTTGTATGAGTACGCAGCTCGTGCAGTATGGTAATATCGCCCAGCGTGTGGGCCATTCACTCGATATAGACCCCATCAGCGGCCGCATACTCAATGCCGACCGCGAGGTCAATCAGCTCTGGGGTCGCAAATACGAAAAGGGTTGGGAACCAAAGCTGTAACCCGATGATGCGGTAAGATAAAGGCTGTCAATTTTTGATTGACAGCCTTTGTTGTTTAGCGGTAGAGTGTGTTGGCGATGCCCCATTCAAGACCACGCAGCTCGGCCAAGCCTCGCAGGCGGCCATAGAGTGAGTAGCCGGGGTTGGACTTGCGGCCCAGATCGTCGCACATCTGGTGGCCGTGGTCGGGACGCACGGGGATAGAACGCCCCTCACGCTGCTCAACCTCCAGCAAGGCACACATCATCTCATACATCGGCACATTTCCTTCCAAATGGTTGGCCTCGTAGAAGTCGCCCTGCTCGTTGCGGTGTGTGCTACGCAGATGCACGAAGCCCACGCGTGAGCCGAACTCACGCATCATAGCGGGGCAGTCGTTGTCGCCCCTCACACCAAACGAGCCGGTGCAGAGGCAAAGACCATTCGACGGGTTGGGCACAGCCTCAATCAGGCGACGGAAGTCGTCGGCCGTAGAGAGTATGCGGGGAAGACCCAGAATAGGGTAGGGAGGGTCGTCGGGATGGATAACCATCTGCGAGCCCACCTCATCGCACACGGGACATACCTCACGCAGGAAGTAGATAAGATTCTGACGCAGCTGCTCGGCGTCAATGTCGCTGTAACGATTGAGCTCGGCACGGAACTGCTCCAGCGTGAAACTCTCCTCCGAGCCGGGCAGTCCGGCAATCATATTACGCACAAGCAGAGCCTTCTCCTCGTCGTTCATAGCCGTAAAACGCCTCTCGGCACGAGCCTTCTCCTCGTCGCTATACTCCGCTTCGGCACCCTCTCTACGCAGGATGTGGAGGTCGAACGCCATAAAGGCATCTCGTTCGAAACGCAGGGCTCGTGAGCCGTCCTCCAACTCGTAGGCGAGATTTGTGCGGGTCCAGTCCAGCACGGGCATAAAGTTATAGGTTATGCAGTGTATGCCGCACGCTGCAAGGTTGCGGATAGATTGCTTGTAGTTCTCAATATAACGCTGAAAATCGCCCGTCTGCGTCTTGATGTGTTCGTGTACGGGAACACTCTCCACAACACTCCAGCAAAGACCTGCATCGGCAATCATCTGCTGGCGTGAGAGAATCTCCTCGATGCTCCACACCTCGCCATTGGGAATGTGGTGCAGGGCGTGAACGATGTCGGTAGCTCCCGCCTGACGAATATCTGACAGGCGTACGGGGTCGTTAGGACCATACCAACGCCACGATTGTATCATTAAGTGCATAATATCTCTGCTTTTAAGTTCCTAAATTGAGAATGCGTCAAAACCTCCATCAACCACCGCAACAGTTCCCGTCACGGCCTTTGATGCGTCGGATGCTAACCATTGCAGCGTGCCGAGCAACTCTTCGGGTTCGAGGAAACGGCCAAAGGGCGTATGTGCCAGTATGGTGTGCGAACGGGGCGTAAGCGAGCCATCTTCATTCGTCAGCAAGGCACGGTTCTGGTTTGTGAGCAGGAAGCCCGGGGCAATGGCATTTACACGCAATCCACTGCCGAACTTCTGTGCCAGCTCGGCACACAAATATTTTGTCCAGTTCACAACGGCAGCCTTCGCTACGCCATAGCCTGCAACGCGTGTTAGGGGACGCAGGGCACTCTCGCTGGCGAAGTTGATTATCGAGCCCGTCTT
Source organism: Alistipes sp. (assembly GCA_017383445.1). Lineage (GTDB taxonomy): Bacteria > Bacteroidota > Bacteroidia > Bacteroidales > Rikenellaceae > Alistipes. Next base: position 7,227 of record JAFNXQ010000122.1, on the reverse strand, counting down.
CTGCTGGGCCATAGCCTTGGCGAAGACCATAGTCGGCAGAATCGTGCCGTAGAGGTTGAGGTCGGTGCAGAACTTGACAGCCTCAACATCGAGGTCAAAAATTGTCTGCTCGGGGCTTACCGTAGCACGCGGCATGTTGCCTCCTGCGGCATTGAGCAGGATATCTATGCGGCCATACAGCGACATTATCTGCTCGTAGTTATGCTCCAATATCTCTTTGTTCATCACGTCTGTTGCGAAGAAAGTAATCTCGCCGCCGGAGGCCTTTACCTCACCGATAATCTCCTCGGCCAGAGGACGTGTGCGTTCCAGGTCGAGCATAACAACCTTTGCACCCTCCTCGGCGAAGTGGCGAACGATGGTTGAACCCAATATGCCGCATGCACCTGTCATCACGACCACGCGGCCCTCAACACTAAATAGATTTTTCATATTACATAAGAGTTTGTACAAATATAGTGAAAAAGTTTCAGAGTGTTGTGGTGTCTGAAAATTTTGTGAAATAAAAACAAAAAGTGTCAAGAGATGACACTTTTGATATTGACCTTTGTAAAGTGAAATTAAATAGCCATTCATTGGGTGAAATAGTTGTAGTTTAGTTGGTGCGGGCGAGTTCTCTTGCCCGCTTTTTTTGTCTGCTTTTTTGCCTGATATCTTCGCTTGGTACGATATATGCGTTCAACTGTGCAAAACCAATATTGGAATATTATGACAAAAATTAAATTTATCTTATCCTTTATTATGTTATGCAGTGTTGTGATGCCGTCAATGGCGTGTACGGGCATATCGCTTTTGGCGAAGGATGGCAGCTATGTGCAGGCTCGCACGATTGAGGCTGCCGAGATGGCATTGGAGAGTAATTATGTGATTATTCCGCGTGGGTATGAGATTACATCATTCACGCCATCAGGCCGTAATGGATTGACCTACAAAGCGAAATATGGTGTCGTGGGAATGTCTGTCGTCAAGGAGGAGTTCATCGCCGAGGGAATCAACGAAGAGGGGTTGTCAGCGGGTCTGTTCTTCTTTCCTCGCTATGGCGGTTACGAAAAATATGAGCCCTCGCAGAATGCCAAGACGCTGGGAGACTTGCAGGTTGTGGCGTGGATACTATCTTCGTTTGCGACCATTGACGAGATGAAGGAGGCTCTGCCTGCGGTGCGTGTCGTGGGACTTGACTCCTCGGCGGTGGTGCATTGGCGTATAGGCGAAAGGTCGGGACGACAGGTCGTTATGGAGATTGTCGGTGGCGTGCCTCATATCTACGAAAACAGTGTTGGCGTGATAACCAATTCGCCGGGCTTTGAGTGGCATTTGACCAACCTCAACAACTATGTAAATCTCTATGCCGGCAGTGCTCCGTCACACAAACTCGGAGGACAGGAGCTGCAACCCATAGGGGGTAACTCCGGTTTCCTTGGGCTTCCGGGCGATGCTACTCCTCCGTCACGTTTTGTGCGTGCTGCGTTCTATCGTGCTACGGCTCCGCAGCGAGTGACGGGATATGATACGGTGTTGCAGTGCCTCCATCTGCTCAATAACTTCGATGTACCCATCGGTATTGAGCATAAGGCAAACGATGTACCCGATTTGATTAGTGCCACGCAGTGGACCTCGGCGATAGACTTAACAAACCGTAAGGTCTATTACAAGACGATGTATAACAACTCGATTCGTTGCATCGACCTTGCAAAGATTGACTTCGGAAAGGTCAAGTATCAGGTGCATCCGATGGATAAGGTCAAGCAACAGCCGATAGTGGAGATTGAGATAGATTAAATATAAAAGAGCAAAGGATGACCTTTGCTCTTTTATATTATCCGATTATCCACTTGCTCTTCGGAATAAACGATATGAGTTTTGTCGTTATGTACGAGCAGATAAATGTCGCAATGGCAATCAGCGGAATATCCAACGCCGTAGGTAATGTCAGTCCATCCTTTATTATCATCACGCAAGGTCCAAGCCAGAATATATGCACGAGATACATTCCGAAACTCAAACCCGAAAGATTCGTTATCGCCTTTGGTGCCGAGGTGGCCTCAATGCAGGTAAAGAGCAGGAATGTTCCGAAGGTGAGTGCTACGCAGTTGATAGTGCAGAATGCCCAGCCTACCTCGATGACGGGAGTTGAGTGAACAACACCCGGTGTGGCCTGCACATAGAACGAGTAAATCGTTGCTGCAGCACCTGCTATCATGGTCAAAAGACCTATCCAGAAACGCTTTGTGCGACTCCAATCGATATGTACGCGGATATAATGAGCCAGAACCAGATAACCTAAATATCCCGAAAAATTCCACAACAGATGATACTGATTCCAGAAGCATTGACCCCACACCTCGCCAAACCAGCGATTCAGATAGGGCATAGCGGTCGAAATGAGGAACAGCAGAATGAAAAACTCCTCCTCTCGCTTTGTTGCGTTGCGTAGCCACGGTGAGATGATGGGAATAAAGAGATAGATTCCCACGAGAGGATACATAAACCAGAAGTGTCCCGCCATAGTGGGGAAGTTAAGCAACAGACGCGAAAGGTCGGTTGTGGCTATCTCGCTGCTGATGCCTCCCCACAGCAGGGGTAGTGTGCTGTAAAGAATGGCGAAAAATGCCCAGGGAGGCACAACTCGCTTGATGCGACGCTTGTAAAACTCCCACGATGTCTGCTCCTGCGGCATAGGTACAAGCAGAAATGCCGAAACAATCATAAACAGAGGCACTGCCATACGCGAAAAACCATCATAAAGCGATACCCACAAGCGGTCGGCCTCATCGGCGAGGAACGACTGCGGTCCGGCCATAGCCGACTCACTTACCATTCCGTAGAAGTGTTCGCTGGCGTGTACCAGCATCACCAAAAAACAGGCAAATATGCGGATATAATCGATGTAGATGATGCGATTTGCTTTCATGATTAAACGGTTTGCGGTTAAAATAGTTTTGACAAAGATAGCCAAAACCAACAATTTTTACCATAATTAGTGTGTTTTCTCTGAAAAAGGTGTAAATTTGTGTGTTTATAGAATCAAAAAAACTCTCTGATTATGGGAAATAAGATAAACGACCCTATTGCCCGATTGATGGGCTTGCGTTATAAGTCGCATCCGTGGCACGGCTTGGAAGTGGGTGATGATGCCCCCGAAGTAGTTACTGCTTTTATTGAGATGGTACCTACCGACACAATTAAGTATGAGCTGGATAAGGTGAGTGGCTATATCCGCATCGACCGTCCGCAGAAGTATTCGACTGTTGTTCCTGCTCTCTATGGTTTTATTCCACAGAGCTTCTGCGGTGACTCCATTGCCGACTATTGTATGGAACGCAGCGGTCGTCAGAATATCAAGGGCGACGGCGATCCGCTGGATATATGCGTGCTGACCGAACGAAGCATATCGCACGGCGACATTATAGCAAGTGTTAAGCCTATCGGCGGTTTTCGTATGCTGGATGGCGATGAGGCTGACGACAAGATTATAGCAGTGTTGCGTAACGATGCAACCTATCGTGCATACAACGATATCGCAGAGTTGCCACATATTGTGGTGGATAGGCTGAAACACTATTTCCTTACCTATAAGGATATGCCGGCAGAGGATCGTGACAGCGAGCAGCGTCAGCGTAAGGTTGAGATTGTGGCAACGTATGGCCGCGAGGAGTCTTACGAGGTTATTCGCCGTTCGTTGGAGGATTATAAGAACCATTTCCAGAATTTGGAAGAGATTTTGCGACACGTTTAGCATAATCGTTTTTTGAAATGGAATCACTGAAAGTTTTATATAAAGTTGGACACGGCCCATCGAGCAGTCATACTATGGGCCCCCGTAAGGCTGCCGAGATTTTTCTCGAAAAGAACAAATCTGCGGAGTCGTTCCGTGTGACGCTGTATGGCTCGCTGGCTGCCACGGGTAAAGGGCATCTCACCGATGCTGCTATCCGTGAGATATTGGAGAAGGTTGCTCCGACCGAGATTGTGTGGTGTCCCGATATTGTTAAGGAGTTTCACACCAACGGAATGTTGTTTGAGTCGTTGAAGGACGGCGAGGTGTGCGACAGCTGGGAGATTTACAGCATTGGCGGAGGCGTTATAGCGAGTCCCGATATGCCACAGCTTGCCGGCGAGAAGATATATCCGCTGACTACGGCAAAGGAGATTCTGGAGTGGTGTGAACGTGAGGGTAAGACCATCTGGGAGTATGTTCAGGACAGCGAGTCGGAGGATATATGGGACTATCTTCAATACATCTGGGACTCTATGTGCCGAACGATTGACAATGGCCTTAACAACGACGGAGTGCTGCCCGGAGGCTTGAAGGTGGCACGCAAGGCGAGTACCTATTGGGTTAAGTCGAAGGAGTATGGCCCGGCGGTGGGTAACCGTTCTTGCCTCTATGCCTATGCATTGGCCGTATCGGAGGAGAATGCCTCGGGAGGCGAGGTTGTGACGGCTCCTACATGCGGCTCGTGTGGTGTGTTGCCGGCAGTGATTTTCCATTTGGCAGAGATAAATGACTATCGCCCGATTCGTATCCTGCGAGCATTGGCTACGGCTGGCGTTTTTGGTAATATCGCCAAGACCAATGCCTCTATCTCTGGAGCTGAGGTTGGTTGTCAGGGTGAGGTGGGTGTAGCGTGTGCTATGGCTGCTGCGGCTGCATGTCAGTTGATGGGTGGTACGCCGTGGCAGATTGAGTATGCTGCCGAGATGGCATTGGAGCACTTCCTGGGCCTCACTTGTGACCCTGTGTGTGGTCTGGTGCAGATTCCTTGTATCGAACGTAATGCTGTTGCTGCGGCACGAGCTATTGATGCAGCTACGTTTGCTATCCTCTCGGATGGCAAGCATCGCGTAACCTACGACCACGTTGTTGCCGTTATGAAGGAGACGGGTCACAACTTGCCGAGTCTCTATCGTGAGACTGCCGAGGGTGGTCTGGCAAAACATTATAAGGTGGAGTAACCGTTAACAGACTATTTTTTATGATTTTCAGATTTAGAATGCTCTCGGACGAGAATGACAATTTTGTCCGCGATTTTGAAATAGATTCATCGGCTACACTGCTCAACCTGCACGAGTTTATCTTGCAGATGCTACGCTATGAGCCTTGTATGGCATCGTTCTATACGGCCGACGAGAGGTGGGAACGTGAGCAGGAATATACCTATCTGGATATGGGTGAGGCTATGGGTGATGCTGGTCTGGGCTTGCCGAAGCCTATGGAGAAGGCTCGCCTCGATGAGGTGCTGACACGCCTGTACGCACGCCTTATCTATATCTTTGACCCCTTCACGCAGCGAGCATACTATATGGAACTTATTGAGGCCAAAGAGCTGCAGGAGGGTATGACCTATCCCCGCGTGCAGTTTGAACATTCGCCTGCTCCTGACCAGTATGACCCCGAGGCAAACGAGGAGAGTGGCTCTATCTTCGACGAGATGATGGGCGAGTTCGGAGAGTTTGACGGTGACGATAACTACGACGATGAGTATTAAAACTCTCATAGTCATCGTGGGCCCTACGGGTTCCGGCAAGACCGACCTCTCGATTGCGGTGGCGGAGCATTTCTCGGCACCCATAATCTCTACCGACTCACGACAGTTCTATCGGGGTATTCCCATTGGTACGGCACAGCCCGATGCGGAGCAGTTACAACGCGTTGAACATCATTTTATTGCTTCGCACGACCTTACGGATGAGTTTAACTGCGGAGCATACGAGGTGGTGGCACTGAAACGCCTGAATGAGTTGTTCTCGCAGCACGATACGGTGGTGGCTGTCGGAGGCTCAGGTCTTTATGTGAAGGCGTTGTGCGAGGGTATGGACGATATGCCGGAGGTGGATGCGGAGTTGCGTCAAAGGCTCGCCGAGAGATTGCAAAACGAGGGTTTGGAGTTGCTTGCGGAGGAGCTGCGTCAGCGTGATGCCGAGTTCTATGAGGTGATTGATAGAAAAAATCCCGCACGAGTATTGAGGGCGTTGGAGGTGTGTATCGCAACGGGAAAACCCTATTCGTCGTTGCGTACGGGTACAAAAAGAGTACGAGATTTCAATATCGTCAAGATAGGTACCGATATGCCCCGCGATATATTGTATGACCGCATCGACAGGCGTGTCGATATAATGGTAGAGCAGGGCTTGGAGGCGGAGGCTCGGTCGGTGTATCATCTGCGGGAGCATAACTCGTTGCAGACGGTTGGCTATCGCGAGATGTTCGATTACTTCGATGGCACAATAAGCCGCGAAGAGGCGATAGAACTTATAAAACGCAATTCACGCCGCTACGCCAAACGACAGCTGACGTGGTTTCGCCGCGACAGAGAGATAGAGTGGTTTCATCCAGCAGACAAGAGTGATATAATTGACTATTTGGAGACAAAGATTTGCACATTGAAATAATTTTCTTACTTTTGTGGCGTCTTACCGCAAAGTGAGATTGTTGCTCGAATGGTGGAATAGGTAGACACGCCGGACTTAAAATCCTGTGGCCAGTAATGGCCGTGCCGGTTCGACCCCGGCTTCGAGTACGTAGGAGAGGACTTGTAAGTTCTCTCTTTTTTTTGTGCGGTTTCGTGCGTGCAGGGTGTTGGGGTCGTTCAGCGTGTGGCAGCTCGGCAGACTTGTCTGCGAGTGTTGTTATAACGTCAATCGGTAATCGCTGTGCGATAATGCTGCAATAGTCTGTAAGTCCAAGTAAATAAATTTCCTTGTTCTTTCAGCCTATTCCATCAGCCCTTCAGGCCTACCGCTTGCCGCTATATCAAATCTCTTCGGTCTGCTCTCGCCTGCTGCCGCCGTTCGACTGCCGGCTCTAAAAATGTAATCTAAATGTGAAATAAACAGATGGTTTGTCTTTTTTTTTGAGAACAGAGTACTCTCCTTGTAAAAAAAATATTGTCAGTATTGAATAATTTGAAAATGAAAATCGTCGTGCGAGTAATTATTGTGTCATAAATTAGGTTGGTTGGGGAAAAATTCGTATATTCGCAATAGAAAAAACTCGTTAAAAGTGGCGTAATAATAAGGCCTGAAATTTGAATGAGTATAATAACGAGTTGATACATAATACTATAATTAAGCAGAGTTTTAACCAATTATAACTTAATTTATTAATTAAAAATTTTTGCTATGAAAAAACTTTTACTTTCATTAGCACTTGTATGCTTTGGTGTAAGTGCTTACGCACAGGAACCTGTGAAGAAGACTGAAGAGGTCAATCAGTATGGCCAGAGT
>JAFNXQ010000121.1 GCA_017383445.1 Alistipes sp. | reverse complement strand
CGCCCTGCGTGTATCTCACGAACCATACCATAAAGGTCGGAACGCAACTTTTCGATATTGAGGCGTTCCACGGCCGAGATAAAGATACAAGGGGTATTCGCCTTGGCTATCCAGCTCTTCTTCATATCCTCCAACGACATGTTCTGTCGTGTGGCGGGGGTCAAATCGTCCTCATCTTTTTTAATATAGGTGTAGGTGTCAATCTTATTAAAGACCAGATAGACCGGCTTGTCGCCAGCACCAATATCCTGCAATGTCTGCTTCACGACGGCGATATGCTCCTCAAAATTGGGATGCGAGATATCAACAACGTGCATCAGCAGGTCGGCCTCACGCACCTCGTCAAGTGTAGATTTGAACGACTCGATAAGCTCGGTGGGCAACTTACGGATAAAACCAACGGTATCAGAGAGCAGGAACGGCAGATTGTCAAAAACCACCTTACGCACCGTAGTATCCAGCGTAGCAAAGAGCTTGTTCTCGGCAAAAACCTCACTCTTCGAGATAAGGTTCATAAGCGTCGATTTACCCACATTGGTATAACCAACCAACGCCACGCGTACCATAGAGCCACGATTAGAACGCTGCACGGCCATCTGTCGGTCAATCTTTGAGAGCTCCTCCTTGAGCTTCGATATGCGGTTACGCACAATACGGCGGTCGGTCTCAATCTCACGCTCACCGGCACCACCACGCGTACCCGTACCTCCTCGCTGGCGTTCAAGGTGAGTCCACATACCCGCCAGACGGGGCAACATATACTCATACTGTGCCAGCTGCACCTGCGTCTTGGCGTAAGCCGTACGGGCTCGCGACATAAAGATATCGAGAATAAGGCGTGTGCGGTCCAACAGTCGGCACGGCATAACCTTCTCGATATTGCGGGTCTGCGAGGGCGAGAGTTCGTCATCAAAAATCACAACGTCAATCTCATTCTCGGCACAATAGGCGGCAATCTCATCCAACTTACCGGGGCCTACATATATGCGTGACGAGGGTTGCGGCAGACGCTGCGTAAAACGACGCACCGTAACGATATCAGCCGTCTCTGCCAGAAACTCAAGCTCGGAGAGAAACTCCTCGGCCTGCTCGATGCTCTGCGAATCGCGGATAACGGCTACAACAACGGCACGCTGACGCAAATCTTCGACCTCAACCTCCTGTGTTACAATATTTTCGTTCTTGGACTTTGCCATAGGGATAAAAAAAAAGTATCCCGCCAATAACATAGCGGGATACTCTGTTATGATATTAGTTACGAATCTGGAATGCCACGGGCAAAGTGTACTTCACACGCACCGGCTGGTTACGCTGCTTACCCGGCTCCCACTTCGGAGATGTCTTCAATACGCGGATCGCCTCCTCTGACAATGAACGGTCAGGAGTCTGCAAAACCTCGATATTTGTAAGAGAACCATCTCTCTCGATAACGAATGACAAGGTTACACGACCAGAGATACCGTTCTCCTGTGCAATCTGGGGATAACGAAGACGCTTCTGAACCCACTCACGGAACTTCATAAGGTCACCACCCTGGAATGTAGGCATCTTCTCAGCCTTGATGATTGGGGTATCCTCCTCAATCTCCTCTTCCTCCATCACTACGTAGTTTACGTCCATATCCAGACCATCCATAAACTCGTCGAAAGAGATATCGGTCTTAACCTCTGTATCGTTGGTCACGATGTCCAAGATATCGTTGAACACCTGAATCTCAATCTTCTTGGGAGGTGCGGGTGGCTTAAGTTCGTTACGAGTAATCTCAACGATCTCCTCTTCTACAATTACAGCCTCCTGCTCAATAGCCTCAATACGATACTCATCGGGAGCATACTTAAAGGCAGCAACCACAAGCAACAATGAGATGACCAAGCCAATCTCAAGGAAAAGCCCCTTTCTGTTTTGAAGGTCGGCTTTCGGTGATTTTTTAATTTCCATACTAAATTTTATTTTCGAATTTTATATTAATCTCCAATCCGGCACGGGCTCATCGCCCGTCAAAACTCTATCAATCAACACAATACAATCACCACGCACATTCAATCATCCCGTGAAATGCGAGTAGCAATCCTCCAAACAGGCCTCAAAAATGATCATTACGAACCACTTATTTCGCCTATCTTTGGGCAAATATAGTCATAATATTTCAAAAAAGAGCCGTCAGTGAAGAAAAATCTACAAAAAATTTTTACTTTTGTTGCGATTGTAGCGATTTTTATGTCACAGACCGAAAAATACCCACTCTATGGAATGACCCTTTCCGACCTGCAAAAGGTTTGCGAAAAGGAGCATCTGCCCCGCTTTGCAGCCAAGCAGATTGCCCGCTGGTTATATGTCAAGCGAGTAACGGATATCGACCAGATGACCGACCTCTCAAAGGCTGCTCGTACAGCTCTGGCCGCCAGCTACACTCTGGGACTGGAAGCGCCTCTGCGTGAAAGCATATCGAAGGACGGAACGAAGAAATACCTTTTCCGTACGCGGCAGGGAGAGTATATCGAGTCGGCTTACATTCCCGACGGAGATAGGGCTACGTTGTGCGTATCGTCACAGGCCGGATGCCGTATGGGGTGCAGGTTTTGTGCCACGGCACGACAAGGCCTGCAACACTCGCTTTCGGCAGGAGAGATTATCAATCAGATATTCTCAATTCCCGACTCGGAGAGGCTTACAAACCTCGTATTTATGGGTATGGGAGAACCTCTCGACAACACAAGCAATGTATTGGCAACCATAGAGATAATAACCTCATCGTGGGGTATGGCATGGTCACCCACACGCATCACGCTATCGACAGCCGGCGTAGCGAAGGAGCTGGAACATTTTCTCAACTCAACGAAGGTGCATCTGGCCGTCAGTCTGCACAACCCCTTCCACGAGGAACGTGCCGAGATTATGCCTATCGAGAAGGCCTACCCCATTCGCGAGGTGACCGACATATTACGCCGCTACGACTTTACGGGACAGCGACGCGTATCGTTTGAGTATATCGTTATGGAGGGATTGAACGACTCGCCTGCACACATCAAGGAGCTGTGCCGCCTGCTTGACGGCATAAAGTGCCGAATAAACCTCATCCGCTTCCATAAGATACCCGATTCACCCTACTTCTCGCCATCGGACGAGAAGATGACGGCATTCCGAGACACGCTGACCGCCAAAGGCATACAGACCACCATCCGAGCCTCACGCGGCGAGGATATCAAGG
>JAFNXQ010000120.1 GCA_017383445.1 Alistipes sp. | reverse complement strand
GATTAAATCGGTTGCGTTTTTTGTTTTATCTGTTTGTTCTGACTGCTCTACAATAAAATCTTGAAGATACACTTCTTCACAACACCCTCGCCAAGCATAGGTGCGTGGCCATCCTCGGGGAAGAGAATCGAGAATTGTCCCTCACGAACAGCGTAGAAGCACTGCGGCTTATCGGTAAAGAGCTGAATATCCTTCGCCTCGTCAAACTCGGTCTCGGCCGTCAGGCAATCCTTCTTCTCACTCCATCCGAATACCTCCTCTTTTCCTCGCAGAACGAGCTGTATATCGATATATTTACGATGCAACTCCAAGCGAGCCTGCTCATAGGGACGCAGTTCCAGCTCCTGCACCATAACGAAGATATTATCGCCATCAATATCGTGGCGACCCAGCTCCATAGATGCCAAATCGTGCGTGTCAATATAGTCAAACACCGCCTTGAAGCGTGGGTGCAAAGAGGCATACTGCTCTTTATTCTTTAATGTATCAAGTATCATTATATCAAAAGTTTAAGGTTATCTATTGATTGAAAAATGCACCAATACGGGATAGTGGTCGGAATAATCCACTGCATAAGGACCCTCCTCGCCCTCGTCAAGTCGCGGGGTGAGGTTTTCGCCATATTTTCTGACTCTTACGGTATCCTCACGTACCACACGGTCGGTCCATATCCAGGAGTTGATAACATCGTAGCCAAGCGGCGTGAACTCCTCCGAGAGCAACACATAGTCGATACGCAACATATCGAAGAAGCCTCGATAGGTCGAAGAGTAGCCACGCCCCACCATACGGAAGGCATCATCGGCCCTTCGGCTCATACGACGATAGGTGTATGATATGGGGATATCGTTGAAATCACCGCACACGATGACAGGATATGGCGACTGTGCCATTATCGAGGCTATGGTATCGGCCTGCACGGAACGCAGTTTATTGTTTTTGCTCAAACGGCTCACCATACCACCCAGCTTATCGACATTATTCTCCTCTTCCAGATATTGGTGATTTTCGATATACTCCTCATCCTCCTGACGTATGGCTGTGGTATGCAGGTGATTGTTAAAGACCCTTATCGTATCTTTATTCACAACCACATCGGCCCACACAAAATTCTTCATCGTATCAATACGATAGGCAGCGATAACAGGATGACGACTATACAGAGCCGGGCTCAAATCCTTGCGTGACAGGCTCTTCGGCAGCGGCTTATATCGCATAGGCTGCAACATAGAGTCCACCAGACCCGAAAAGCCCATCTCCTGAAAGCAGATAATATCGGGACGCACCTCGTCGATAAGCTCGACAATGGAGTCCAGACACCTCTCGCCGTTATCGTTGATAAAGCTACGGGTGTTATAGGTCATAACCTTGATCGTTCCTCGCGGATACTTTATGTCGTAATGGCGTTTCAGCTCCGGTCTGTAAAACAACGACAGGCTGAACAGACTGATGACAGACAAGAGAATCATCGGCACAGCCACCCAGCTCCAACGCAGTATCCAATAGAGAGTCAGAACGAACATTGCGACATAGATGAAGGGTGCGATAAGGCCTAATGTGGAGAGCACACCGGCCGAATGAGGATTGATAACGGGTACAAATAGCGAGATGACAAAAAGCACCGCCACAACAACTGTTATGACAAACACCACCGCATCCAACAATGCGGCAAAGGGGCTTTTATGCTCCTTTTTATGCGAGCCGTACAATCCTTTATAGTAGTCTGACATAGTAGCTATCGGGAAATATTAAAAAAAGATTTTATTTCGCTTACGCCACCACCAGAGTAGGGCCAAACCCCACAACATACCGCCCAGATGGGCAAAGTGAGCCACACCCTGCTGATAGCCGGAGATACCGAAGAACAACTCCACCACACCATAGAGCAAGACAAACCATTTGGCTTTGAGAGCTATGGGCGGGAAGATAAGCATTATCACCTGATTGGGATACAACACTCCAAAAGCTAAAAGCAGACCAAAAACTGCACCCGAAGCACCCACGGTGGGCGTAAGCAACATCTTCATTGCTCCCATCTGCCCCACCGCCACCAAAGCGTGATGATACTCGGCATAGCTGACACCCAGCTGCAACAGGGCTGCACCTATACCACACACCATATAGTAGGTGAAGAAACGCTGCGAGCCCATGCGAAACTCCAACGTGCGGCCAAACATCCACAAGGCGAACATATTGAAGAAAAGGTGTCCCACACCACCGTGCAGGAACATATATGTCACAACCTGATAGGTGCGGAAGAGAGGACTCTCAGCATTGAAAAGTGCGAAATACTCTATGATAGAGTTGCCCCACGGCAACAACTGCACCGCAAGCAACGCCACACAATTGGCAATTATAAGATTCTTGACCACCGGAGGGGTCGTCGTTCTATACTCATTCATCGTATTTATAGTCTTCGAAAATAACTAACTTAACTTCATTCTCAACTCCTCTGCTGTCAGCTCTGCCATAATAGCCTTGCCCGAAGGGGTAAAACTGTAATTCTCACACTCTTTCAACTGCTGCAACAGTTGCATAGCTGCCTCGCCGGTGATGTTATGGCTAATGTTACGGCTACCGCTGACAGCCATCACGCGAGCCATATCCTCACGCATCTTATCGGCCATATTGCCACGCTGCTCGGCCTCACGCAACAACTCATACAACAGGCAATCGGCACTCTGACCGACAATGCTCGAAGGCACGCCGCACACCTGCACGCGACCCTCGCCCTGCAATTGCAAGTCAAATCCGAGAGCTGCGAACTCCTCGGCAAACTCCTCCAGCAGCGAATAGTCACTCAACGAGAGGGTCAGCTCCTCAGGGAAGAGCAACTGCTGTGATGATGCCGCACCGCAGCTCAACGCTGCGATATATCCGTCATAGAGTATTCTCTCTTTGGCACGACGCAAATCAACGACCATCATTCGGCCGCCACTCTTTGCAAAGGCATATCCGTTGCCGGGCGAATAGACATCACTGAACTCCAACGCCGACGGCTCCTCAAAACTCTGCTGCAAACCAATTGACGAGGGTACAAACTCCAATGAACTCTCTTCATCTTCGCCCATAATGAGGTTTGAAGAAAACTCCTCATATTGCTCCTCATCCTCCATGTCAACGGGCTCGGCACCGAGTGCAAATTCATTATTGAAAGGCATCTGCGACCACGACACATCCTTCAAACCGCTAACGGCTGCACCTCTTGACGATGGTGCAGATGTTATCTGCTCGCCAGCCTTGCCGCCATCGTCGATATATGGCACATCGTACATCGACATATCGACCGTCATATTGGGGTCGGCAGCACCATCGGCATAGCCCGCCTCAAAGGGGTTATATGCCCTGCCCGACGATGTTTTTGGCTCCTGATATACAGCCGCACCGCCACCCAAAACGGGAATATCTATCGCCACCTTATTGTCGAAGTCCATCATTCCGATACTGCCACTCTTGGCAAGCGTGCTACGGATAGCCGAAGTTATAATCTGATAGAGATCCTCGGCATCGGCAAACCTCACCTCGGTCTTATGTGGCGACACATTGACATCAACACGGTCGGTCTCGACATCCAGATAGAGGAAGTATGACGGAGAGCTATTTTCGGGGATAAGCTTCTCGTAGGCCTTCATTATGGCACGATATATCTGTGACGAACGGAAATATCGTCCATTGACAAAGAGATACTGTTCATTATTCTTCTGCTTGGCAGCCGCAGGACGACCCACATAGCCCGAAATCTTAACCAGCGAGGTATCAACAGCCACCTCCAGCAGGTTGGTCTTGATATGACGGCCCACAACATCGACAATGCGTTCCGACAACGAGCCCGAAGGCAGTGTCATAATCGGCATATCGTTCGACATCAGTTCGCATCGTATCTCCGGATTACAGAGTGCCACCTGACGGAAGACCTTCTTAATCTCGGTGACCATCTTCGCCTTATCGGAGGCAAACTTGCGACGAGCCGGAGCTGTATAGAAGAGGTTTCGCACCATAAACTGCGAGCCCACAGGGCACATCGTAGGTGTCTGCGAGATAAACTCACCACCATTGACAATCGTAATCGTACCCACCTCATCCTCTGCCTTGCGGGTACGCAACTCCACCTGTGCCACTGCGGCAATCGAGGCCAGAGCCTCGCCTCTGAAACCAAAGGTCTGCAAGCGATAGACATCGTCAAAGTCGCGAATCTTACTCGTGGCGTGTCTGTCAAATGCCATACGGGCATCGATAGGCGACATACCACATCCGTTATCCACAACCTGAATAAGTTCCAGACCGCCATTACGGAAATTGACCGTCACGGAAGTTGCCCCGGCATCAATAGCATTCTCCATCATCTCCTTGATGGCAGATGACGGATTATCTACAACCTCACCGGCTGCTATCTGATTGGCCACAATCTCTGGCAGAAGGCGTATCTTGTTCTCTTCCATAGTCGGGTTAGATTGGTTTGGGTTGTGGTTAATATTCTTTGTCTATTTACTCTATATCAACGAGTTCCTCGCCCTCAACATAATCGTTGGGGACGATAATCAGCGGAGCATAGGGATCAAAATCGTCTGTTGTCTTCTCCACAGCTGTGGGTGCTGTTGTTGCCATATCAAATATAGCTCCTATGCGAGGTACCAGCACATATACAAACATAAAGACGAGCAACATAACTACCACCAGCGATATAAATCGCGTACTACCTCCCAGACCATTACTCTTTCGCTTGGCACGACTCTGCTCACGAGCTTCACGCTGTGTGCGGATATACTTGCCGGGGGTGTATTCGCCCGTGTCGTCTGAACGTTCTCCACGCAACTCCGCACGACGCTGCTCACGAGCCTCCTTCTCGGGGTCGTAGTAGCGTGGCGTGTATGAAAACTGGTTTGCGTGACGCTTGTAAGGTGAAAAGAATCCCATATACTCTCGGTTTTATGATTTAACGAAAGAAGTTTCTCATTCTTTCAAAAATATTCTGTTTCTCAACACTCTCGGCCTTCTTGAAGTGGGTCATCTCCGAGAGCTTCTCCAACAGCTTGCGTTCCTCGCTGTTGAGTGAGTCGGGAATGGTGATATCAACCACAATGAGGATATCGCCTCGGCCATAGCCATTGACCTCGGGAAGGCCCTTGCCACGCAGACGCAACACCTTGCCGGCGTGTGTTCCCGGAGCAATCTTTATCTTCACGCGGCCATCGATGGTAGGCACCTCAACCTCACCGCCGAGGATAGCCATTGTAACGGTAAGATTAAGATTGTGGATAAGGTCATTACCATCACGCACCAAATCGGGGTTACGCTCCTCCTCAATAACTACAAGCAGGTCGCCATTCACGCCACCTCGCTGTGCGGCATTACCCTTGCCCGATACAGTTACGGCCATACCTTCGCCCACTCCGGCGGGTATCTTAACCTCGATTATCTCCTCGCCACGCAGCGTACCGTTGCCATCGCACTTGTCGCACTTGGCAGTGATAATCTTACCCTCGCCACCGCACGTAGGACACACTCCCTGCGTCTGCATACGGCCGAAGAATGTATTTTCGACACGGGTAACATATCCCGAGCCGTTACAGGTCGAGCAGGTAGAGTATGACGACGAGTCCTTCGCACCCGTACCGCTACACTTATCACAAGCTACCGTCTTGTTTACCTTCAGCTTCTTGGTCGTGCCGTTTGCAATCTCGGCAAGCGTGAGCTTAACCTTGACACGGATATCCGAGCCTCGGTTTACTCGGCGGCCACCGCGTGAGCCACCACCAAAACCGCCAAAGTGTCCTCCAAAGATATCTCCAAACTGCGAGAAGATATCATCCATCGAGAAGCCACCGCCAAAGCCGCCACCAAAGCCGCCACCTGCGGCACCACTCATTCCTGCGTGACCAAACTGGTCATAGCGGGCACGCTTGTCGGGGTTTGACAACACATCGTAGGCCTCGGCAGCCTCCTTGAACTTCTCCTCGGCCTCCTTATCGCCCGGATTCTTGTCGGGGTGATACTTTATGGCTGCCTTTCGGTAAGCCTTCTTTATCTCATCGGCATTGGCATTACGCTGAACGCCCAGCACCTCATAATAATCTCGTTTCTCTGACATCGTCAATACTTTTTAGTTCGGGATATTACTCTCCAACAACAACTTTTGCGTATCGCAACACCTTATCGCCCAGCATATAGCCACGCTGCACAACATCGATGATAAGACCCTTCTTCTCCTCGCCCGCAGCAAAGCGAGCCACCGCCTCGTGGAAGTCGGGGTTGAACTCCTTATCGAGAGCTTCAATCTCCGTCACATTCTTCTGGCGAAGAGCCTCCTCAAACTTCTGCAAGACGAGCTTCTCACCCTCTCGCAACGATGCGATATCATCACTCTTGTCCGATGCTGCCACAGCACGATGCATATCGTCAAGAACGGTCAGCATACTCTTTATAACATC
>JAFNXQ010000119.1 GCA_017383445.1 Alistipes sp. | reverse complement strand
CAGCCTCCAAAGCCTCGAAAGCCTCTGCGCGCTCGTGCTTTGCGCTGCCGCTTGTAGCGATAGCATAAGCCTTGTCGTAGAGCTCGGTGATGATCTGCTGACGCAGCTCCTCGTCGTTGTTCTCGTGGCAGTAAGTACGCTTAACATCCTTACCCAGCTCCTTTGAGAGCTCGATCTGAACAGCACAATGCTTCTTAATCTCTTCGTGTGCGAACTTGATGGCACCGAGCATAACCTCCTCCGATACCTCGTTCATCTCACCCTCAACCATCAGGATATTGTCGATGGTACCACCAACCATGATGTCCAGATCCACGTCGGCCATCTGTGAGAAGTTGGGGTTGATTACATACTCGCCATTGATGCGTGCAACGCGAACCTCCGAGATAGGGCCACCGAACGGAATGTCCGATACTGCCAGAGCAGCCGAAGCTGCCAAACCTGCCAATGCGTCGGGCTGGATATCCTTGTCAGCTGAGATGAGGTTTACTGTTACGAATACATCTGCGTGGTAATCCGAGGGGAACAAGGGACGCAATGCACGGTCAATAAGACGTGCTACCAAAATCTCTGCATCGCTTGCCTTGCCTTCACGCTTCATAAAGCCGCCGGGGAAGCGTCCGCACGCTGCGAACTTCTCCTTATACTCCACCTGCAAGGGCATAAAATCAGTACCCTCCTTTGCCTCCTTTGCGGCTACTACCGTACCGAGCAACATCGTGTCGCCCATCTTTACAACGACAGCACCATCAGCCTGCTTTGCCAACTTACCGGTCTCGATAGTGATGACACGGCCGTCTGCCAATGTGATGTTTTTCTGTACGGCGTTGTACAATTTTGTCTCTTCCATAAAAATTAAATCGTCAATAAAAACGTCCTGTAAAAATATTTCGTCCTAAAAATTAGTTTCAAAAAACAGGAGTTGTCGGTTGTGAACTGACAACCCCTTTTTTCACCTCGGTATTACTTACGGAGGTTAAGAGTCTTGATGATAGCGCGGTAACGCTCGATATCAACCTCCTTCAAGTACTCGAGCAAGTGACGACGCTTACCTACCAAACGCAAAAGTGCGCGCTGGGTGCCGAAGTCGTGCTTGTTGCTCTTAAGGTGCTCAGTAAGGTGGCTGATACGGTACGAAAACAACGCGATCTGGCTCTCTGGAGAACCAGTATCAGTGTTAGACTTGCCGTACTTACCAAAAAGCTCTTGCTTTTTCTCTGCTGTTAAATAAGCCATAAAAAAATAAGATTTTATGGGCCTTGCCGCCATTATCCCAGAACGGCTCGAACCCTGGTTCCACTCCACAATGCATTCCCCTTACCGTGAATAACACCGGAGCGTGCGACAAAAGTAGTCTTAATTTCATTAAGAGACAAATTTTTAGCAACAAAAACAGCGTTTTATGTGTCGCTTTTTTGCCGTTTTGTGCGTAACAGGATATTTTTTCGCAAAAATGTGTATCTTTGTAGCGGTGAAAGAGCCTCTTTTTTGTAGCGTACACCACAACTTTTAACGTTTGAGAAGGATTTTTGAAATGGTCAGTTTTGTTAGAAAATATCTTCTGCAAGGAGTCCTGCTGATGACCCTTTTGTGCCTGTGTGTGGGTTGTGACTCACACAAGGAAGAGTATGTCAGGGTAGAGGGTGCTATGCTCGGCACATTCTTTCAGGTGAGTGCCTCAACGGAGCTGCCTGCCGAGCAGATATACGACCGAATGATGCATATCGACAGCGTGGCAAAGGCCTCGATGTCAATCTTTGACGAGAGCTCTCTGTTGAGTCGAATAAATCGTGGCGAAACAGACAGTCTTGATGGTCATATACTATATAATTTGACACTCGCCGAGAAGATACATAAAATATCGGGCGGGGTCTATGATGTTACGGTAAAACCGCTGGTCGAGGCGTATGGCTTTGCAGGTAAAAATCCCTCTGCAAAGGTTAATGTGGACTCTCTGATGGCGTTTGTTGGGTTTGACAAGATTCGTATCGAGCAGGGTCGTTTGATAAAGGCTGATAGCCGCGTACAGCTTGATTTTAACTCTATTGCCAAGGGATATGTAGTTGATTTGGCAGTGGCTGAGTTGCAGGAATTGGGAATCAAAAACTATATGGTTGATATCGGTGGCGAGGTGCGTTGCGGAGGAGTAAATCCCAATGGAGGCAAGTGGCGAGTGGGTGTTGAAACGCCCTTTGACGGCAACGATACTCCGGGTGCATATATCCAGCAGGTGATATCGCTTACCGATTGTGCTATGGCCACTTCGGGTAACTATCGCCGCTACTATGTCGATTCCGAAGGCCGTAAGGTTGCCCACACTATTGACCCACGCACGGGTCGCAGTGCTGTGTCGGAGTTGTTGTCGGCAACGGTTGTTGCAGCCACTTGTGCCGAGGCAGATGCTCTGGGAACGATGTTTCTGGCATTGGGTAAGGAGGCTGCCATTGAGCTGGCAAAGGAGCTTGCCGACGATGGTGTTATGGTCTATCTGATAGCATCGGGCGAGGGCGATGAGTTTGAGGTCTATTATTCTGAGGCATTGGCCTCATCGTTGAAGGAGAGAGAGGGATTTCGCGTGATTTAGCCACTATGAAACGAGCAATACTACTATATAATCCGAAAGCCGGCCGAGGTAATATTGAACGCAAAATCGTTCAAATCGTGAATGTTTTTCACGAGGTGGACTGCGATATGACTCCCGTGCCAATCGACTTTGGCAAGAATCCGTTTGATGGGCGTGAAGATATTGATTTAGTGGTTGTTGCCGGAGGCGACGGAACGGTGAACTATGCCGTCAATGCCCTTATGCAGAAGGGGTTGAAGGCGGCTATTGGTGTTATTCCCGCAGGTACGGCCAACGACTTTGCAGGTGCGATAGGAATGTCACGCAAACCTGTTGATGCTGCCCGTCAGATTATAACAGGTGTGGTGGAGTCTATCGACTGCGGAAAGGTGGAGCAGATGGATAATGCGGATGAGGAGCCGGTATATTTTGTCAATATATTCAGCTTCGGAATCTTCACCACGACCTCGCAGCATACGCCCGAGGAGTTGAAGCATCGCATAGGCCGTATGGCGTATGGTGTGGCGGCGTTTGACGAGTTGCGAAAGGCTCACGCAATACCTCTGACTATCACCACCGATGCCGAGACCTTCTACTATCCGACACTTATGGGTCTGGTCTTTAACGGCGAGACGGCGGGTCGTCTGCCGATAGCACGCAAGTCGAGCCTGCGAGATGGTGTGTTCGATTGTCTGTTCCTGCGTAAGCGAGATACGCGCATTCAGTCGGCGATGGATATGCTGCTCTATATGATGGGTATTCGCACGCGTGCAGTGAGGTATCTGCGTACAAGTCAGCTTATGCTTGTGACGCCATTGAACGAGGATACCGATGTTGATGGCCAGCGAGGCGGTCAGTTCCCTATCAGGGTGAGCTGTCTGCACGGGGCACTGAACGTGGTTTGTCCGCGTGATGAGGTAACGAAACAGTAAGTAATACAAGATATATGAATACCGATGTAGTAAATACCACAAGTGCTGCTATGACCATCAAGCAGATGCGTAAGCGTTTCTCGGAAAAGGGATTTCGTTCCGAGGAGTACTCTATAACACCGCTTATTCGCTTTGAACCGGCACCCGGAGGATTCTCTGTGCCTGATGGTATTGTGGTGGGCATGGTATGCAATGGTACGGCAAAGATGGAGGTCAATGGCCGCGAGTTTGAGCTGCGACGCGATAATATGTTCCTGTTGAACGAGGAGTCGCAGATTGCCTCGGTCAAGAGCAGCAAGGCTTGTCTGGGCTATGTGATTACCTTCTCGCGTAAGTTTCTGGAGGGCATAGATGTCGATATCAAGGACTTTATGGGTGCCAGACTGATATTCCGCGTGAAGCCCTGCCTTGCTCTGTCGCAGAGTGATGCCGACCGTCTGCATAATGTGGCACTCGCACTGTCGGAGGCTGTGGACGATAGCGACAAGATATATGGCGACAAGGTTATCGCATCGTTGTTTATCGCCTTCTTCTATACTATGGCGTCGGTGCTGGGTCGTTACGAGATGGATAAGCCGCAGGTGCGTAAGGGATTGCGTAGCGAGGAGTTGTTCAAGCAGTTTGTTGAGATTCTTGGCGAGGAGTGCGAGAAGCAGCGTAGCGTGGAGTATTACGCATCGCGAATGAACATCACGCCCAAGTACCTCTCGCTGATATGCAAGTCGCAGGCCGACAAGAGTGCTTTGCGAGTGATTGATGAGGCTGTCCTGCGTCGTGCGAAGGATTTGCTGATGCAGCCGGGTATGACTATTCAGCAGGTGTCGGAAAGACTCAATTTTATGTCGCAGTCATTCTTTGGCAAGTATTTCAAGCAACGAGTGGGAATATCGCCCTCGCGTTATAAGATGCAGAAATTGTAATTACATCTAATCTATAAAAACAGTAAAGGCTGCCATCACGGCAGCCTTTATCTATCATATCAGGCGAGGTCTTACTCCAAAACCTTAACCTTGATATTGCGGTACCATACATCGTCACCGTGATCCTGGAAGCCGATGTAACCCTCGTGGTTCTCGCCACCGCAGTTGTTCAAAAGTGCGAAAGCAACAGGCCAAGCAGCCTCGCTGAACTTTGACTTCTGAAGCATCTCGGTCCACTGGGGAGTCCACAAGTGATACTCCAATACGGGAACATCGTTCTGATAGTGAACAACAGTACCCTTGTAGCAAACGATCTTCGATGTGTTCCACTCGCCCCAGCCCTTTGAGTTCTGTGGCTTTGCGGGAATCATATCGTAGAGTGAAGCCGACTTGCGGTTTCCATCTACGCCAAGACCTGCGTCAATGTGGTTCTCGTTGTCGAGAATCTGATACTCGGGAGCAGAGATGTAGATAGGCTCATAAGTGCCGTCCTCCTTCTGAATCTCCTGTGCGAGGTAGAATACGCCAGAGTTACCACCCTTTGAGATCTTCCACTCGAAAGTGAGCTCAAAGTTCTTGAACTTCTGATCGAAGATGATGTCGCCACCCTCACCGGTCTGTGCCTCACCGCCACCAGAGCCGTTGAACTTCAAGCAACCATCCTCAACAACCCAACGTGCGGGCATATGGTCCTTACCATAACCTCTCCAACCCTCGGTGCTGGTTCCGTCAAACAAAACGATAGTGTTGGGGTCTTCCTCCTGACCACCACAGCTTGCCATAATTGCTGATGAAAGCAATGCAGCCATAAACAATACTTTTCTCATTGTAATACTATTTTTTACTCCTTGATTAACTATAATTTCGGCATCTCGGGCAACAAAGTATCCCAACCCTCGCGGTAAGTGTGCTTGATCATCTCGTTAGCAAACTGCTGTGCGTT
>JAFNXQ010000118.1 GCA_017383445.1 Alistipes sp. | reverse complement strand
GCAGGTGGTATCAAGGTTGCGTTGTTGACTACTTTGATGGGTCTTATCGCTGCTGTTATCCTTCAGTTGTTCTACAACTACATCATCTCAAAGATTGACAACTTGGTGAACGCTATGGAGGATGCTTCAATCACTTTGGTTGATATCTTGACAGCTTACAACAAGAAATAATTAAGACCTTAAAGATTTTTTGATAATGGAGAAAATTATTAAATATTTGTTGATAGCACTTATGGCTGTATCAATCGGTCTGGTTGCTTGGGCAGTATTCGCTACTCCCGACGGTGCAACCGTTGAGACCGCTACGGCAGTTGGTGCTAACCTCTACTGGGGTTATGCATTGCTGGCGTTGGCATTGATCGCAGCTGTATTCGGTGCTTGTCGAGATCTGCTCGTGAAGCCCGAGGGCCTCAAAGGTGCGATCTTCTCATTTGTAGCGATTATCGCTATCGTGGTTATCGCGTATGTAGTTGCTAATGGTCACGATTATCAGATTGTAGATTTGCAGAATCAGGGATATTTCGAGCGTGGTGATACCGTTATTACCGATGCTTGTATCATTGTATTCTATGTTGCTATGGCTGGTGCTGTCGTTGCCGCTATCTATTCAGCAGTAAGCGACGCTCTTAAATAATAATTGAGTTATGGCAGGAGGAAATAAAAGAAAAACACCGGATATTAACGCCAGTTCACAGGCCGATATCGCGTTCTTGTTGCTCGTGTTCTTCCTCGTCGCAACCACAATGAATACAGACAAGGGTCTTCTTCGTACCCTTCCCCCTATGCCCCCCGAGGATGTTAAGGTGGAGGACCAGAAGGTTAAGGACCGTAACGTATTGTTGGTATTCGTAAACGCCCAGGGTAATATTATGGCGGGCGACAAGGAGATGGATATCTATGGTTTGAAGGATAAGACCAAGGAGTTCATCCTCAATGTGAATGACGACGAGAATCTTCCCGAGAAGGCACCTACCGAAATCGAAATGCCTGACGGAACAAAGTGGACTTACGAGGTAAGTAAGGGCGTTGTGTCATTGCAGACTACTCGTGATACAAACTATGAGACATATATCATGGTTCAGAACGAGCTTACTCGTGCATTCAACGAGGTTCGTAACGAAGTTGCGATGAGCAAGTTCCAGCGAGAGTTTACAGAGCTCAACGACGAGGAGAAATCAGTTATAATTGACGCTGTTCCTTTGAAGATTTCAGAGGCAGAGCCACGTAAAGTAGGAAGGAGAAGATAATATGGCAGTAATGAAAAAGAAGGGTGGCAAGGAGCTGCCCGCAATCTCAACAGCATCACTTCCTGACGTTATCTTTATGATTCTGTTCTTCTTCATGGTCTCTACTACTATGCGTGAGGAGGAGGTATTGGTAAAGTACCAGCTCCCTAACGCAACAGAGGTTCAGAAGTTGGAGAAGAAGAATCTGGTCAGCTATATTAATATAGGTGTGCCTGTGACTCACATGCAGGCTCGCTATGGTACAGCTCCTCAGATTCAGCTGAATGACTCTTATAAGACAGCAAAGGATATTGGTGACTTTATCGCTGCCGAGCGTGAGCAGATGGATGAGGCAGACCGTATCTATATGACAGTAAGTATTAAGGCAGACCGCTATACCAAGATGGGTATCATCACCGATGTTAAGCAGGAGCTTCGTCGTGCTAATGCATTGAAGATCTCTTACGCATCTTTGGAGGCTGAGGGCTATTAATCTTATCAGATTCTTAATTAAAACGGACATTCCAAGTGGGTGTCCGTTTTTTTGTGC
Organism: Alistipes sp.; assembly: GCA_017383445.1. Classification (GTDB taxonomy): domain Bacteria; phylum Bacteroidota; class Bacteroidia; order Bacteroidales; family Rikenellaceae; genus Alistipes. Next base: position 2,296 of record JAFNXQ010000118.1, on the reverse strand, counting down.
CTAAACATCCTCTTGCTTGATATTATTCCAAATAAAAAGTCTTACGCCCGTAAAAAATATTCCGATTGGACATATTTCCATTTTATTATGATTTTATTTCATAATTATATGAATAAACTTTGTATAAACAATTTATTCTTCGTAATTTTGAGTACGAAACAATCAATAATCAATAAACAATACAACTATGTTACAAGAGGAAAAGAGTGAGAAAATAAACCAACCCACGATTGTCAAATATGTGGAGACAAGCCGTGGAGGGATACACCTGCTGACACTCTCTCGTTGTGCTATCGGCTATGTGGTGCGTGGCGAGAAACACATCTATTACGGAGACACTCTCCACACTATTGCCCGGGGTGAGATGTTCTATTTGGGTATCGGCACCCACTATGTGGAGGATATACCCGAAGAGGGCCGACCCTTCGAACAGATTGTGGTCTATTACTCAACCAAGCTGTTGCAGAGGATTTTGCTACATCTGAATATGAACTATCAGATAAACATCACAAACCAACACAGCTGCAACACTTGTCGTACAACGAACCACATCTCGTATGCAGCAAATAATGTTATGCGTGGTTACTTTCAGCATATATCAACATATCTGCAAGAGGACGGATTTATACACGACGAGACAGCCGAGAATATAAAGCTGACTGAGCTGGTCTATCTGATTATCTCACAAACTGACGGATGCCTAAAAAGCAAAGTGCTACGGAATATGGACTCCGCACACGACAACTTTGAGCATATCATCTATGCCAATATATTCAAAGATGTATCAATCGAGGAGCTCGCCTCGAAAAGCAATCGTTCGCTGACCTCATTCAAGAAGGAGTTCAAGCGTCATTTTGTAATGCCACCTCACCGCTGGTTCATCCGTCAGCGACTGACCCAGTCACGATTGTTACTCATATCTACATCAAAATCCATCTCGGAGATTGGCGTTGAGTGCACCTTCCCCAACACATCACACTTCATCAAACTCTTCAAGAAGGAGTATGGCACCACACCAGCGATATATCGTGCCAGACACTGCATGACGACATCAGGCAAAGTTGCTAATACAGACGAATCTTCCGAGATTGCAAGTGCGTAACAAAAGAAGTCCAATATCAACAGAATATGGTTATAACCAATAGCAGAAAAGAGGTGTAGCCTTCCGGTTGCACCTCATAGATTGCAGAATCATCTGTCTATACCTAAAAAGCCTCAACAACAAAGAACAACTAACGGAGAAATGATGGGAAAAGTGAAGTTTCCTATGGATGAGATTGGATGTATGTTACAAGGTGCTATTACGACTGACAGATGTCGTAAAACGGAATCTTTGAGCTTTTTTTCAGCAAAAGCAATGAAAGTTAGCTGTTTTTTTTGCGGATTAGCATTTTGTTTGTATATTTGCACTCCGAAATGGTCCGATGGATGAGTGGTTTAGTCACCGGTCTGCAAAACCGTCTACAGCGGTTCGAATCCGCTTCGGACCTCAGAACGCTTCCAAAAGGAAGCGTTTTTTGTTAGGTAACAGATTTGTGAAGATTACCGAAAACAGATAAGCAATGAGTGAGATAAGATTGGACAAATATCTCTGGGCGGTGAGAGTCTTCAAGACACGAAGCGATGCGGCGGATGCGATACGCAACAACCGCGTATTGGTCAATGACGCCTATGCCAAGCCCTCGCGAGAGGTGAAGGAGGGCGACATTATCAGCGTGAAGCGTATGCCTATAACATATTCATACAAGGTGGTGGGGCTTGTCAGCTCGCGACAGCCGGCGAAGAATGTGCCGACATACTGCCTTAACATCACACCACAGGAAGAGCTTGACAAGCTGACCACACCGCGTGAGACCATCTTCGTATTCCGCGAACGAGGCACAGGTCGCCCGACAAAGAAGGAACGTCGCGAGATAGATGCCCTGATGGATGGTTTCTACTTCGACGACGAGGAGGATTAGACTCAACCAACACACAACAAAACGGCTGCCCTGCTATCAGGACAGCCGTTTTTAGCATATTGCCATCAAAAATATAGTTAATATACTCATGGTGTACAATAAAAATCCCTAACTGATTGAATTTGTTGTACACCTGTGATATATTAAACTTATTTTTGAATACGTTAGTTAAATTCTAATTTACTTACTTGTTAACCATTCCATCTTTGTTAGGCAAGTAATGTGTTCCGTCCGCAACTCACCAACCAATTGTGATGACACGTTGCATTTCGTGAACATATACTTAAAACCGCATTTTTCTTGCACACGTTTTGACTTCTCGTTGCCATCGAAGT
>JAFNXQ010000117.1 GCA_017383445.1 Alistipes sp. | reverse complement strand
GGCGTGAAGTAAATTTTTCGTTATACTCAACAATATTTCGCGCCGTAGCCATCTTCAATAATTTCAGTCGCGCACCCATCTCCTCGACCAATGAATTAAGCACATATACTGCTTTTTTCGGGTCTGTAATGATAGGCTCCTCCTCCGACTCCATCTTGGCAAGGAAATGATTTTCAATTTTGCTATAAACCGAAAACTCCACCATCTTGGGGTCAATCATCACAAACTTTAACTCGGCGGGATGTTTTTTGTAAAGCAACGAGGTTATAATAGCATTCAGTCCGACAGATTTACCCTTTCCCGTAGCACCCGCCACCAGCAAGTGCGGCAACTTTGCCAAGTCGAATGTAAAGTTCTGATTCTGAATCGTGCGACCGATTACAATCGGCAGCTCCGCCTTCGATGACTGAAACTCCTCGGAGCAGATTGACGAGTACATCGACACTATCTGCTTATCGCGATTCGGCACCTCAATACCAATCGTTCCTCGTCCCGGAATAGGAGCAATGATTCGGATACCCTGTGCACGCAGGCTCTGAGCTATATCCTTCTCCAAACCCTGAATCTTTGAAATCTTAACACCTTGTGCCTGTGTAATTTCATAGAGAGTAACTGTCGGACCAATGGTCGCCTCGATATTGGTAATGGGAATACCAAAGTACTTCAACGTTTCCTGAATACGACGCTTATTCTCAACAATCTCGGCATCGCTAACCTTGTTGGGCGACTTGTAATCCTCCAACAACGAGACGTGTGGCTTTTTGTAATACTCCAAATCGAGCAACGGATTGTAAGGCTCAATCTCCAACTCCTCCTCCGACAGAGTCTTTACCTTATGCTCACGCACCGTGATAACCATATTGTCATCGTCGTAAATATTCTCGTCGGTATCTTCGGCGGCAACATCCTCTTCACTCGCTTCATAGACCACAACCTCTTCCTCATCAGCAGGCGCTTCTTCGGCATTTTCGGTAGTGAATATATAGTCATCATCCGAGATATCCTCCGACACAGAGGCATCATCCTCGCTTTCGGGTTTTAACAGCACATCGACATCCACAGGCTGCTGCATATCCTCGCCACCCACAACGACAAACTCATAATCGTCATTGGTCTTCTCCGCAACCTTCTCGCTATCCTCCTTGACGTTGAGGTTATCATCCTTCTCCTCAACGAACTTTGTATCGCCGACCTCATCCTCCGGACTTTCATCTAACGCCTTGTCATGCTTTGCGATACGGTCTTTCACCTTAACTACTACATTCTCTCCGGTCTGTACCATACCATCCACACTCTTATTCACCAGCGAAATGACCTTGCGATTGATATAGACACCCACCAAAACCCACGCTGCAAGGAGCACCATCACGACACCAAAGTCACCGATAATACCTGACAAATCGGAGGCACAGGCCTGACCCCAACGGCCTCCCAAATCATACGACAGAGAGAACTTTGCGGAGATGAAGCCCATAGTTACAGCACCGACAACCATCAACAGCAATGCACTCAGCATCAGATGATTGAAATGCAGGCTCTTCTTGCGAAAGACACGCCAACCCAAAAGTGTAATAACGACAGGAAGAATCAGTCCAAATACACCAAACGAGCAATCCACAACCCAATAGGCAATGTGGGCACCAAGGCTGCTGCATATATTCTCATAAGGAATCACCACGCCCGACAACGCCGCATCATTACGCAGAGCCGTAAGGTCTGACGACCAATTCACGAAGTGTGACAAAACCGAGAATATTGACAATATACCGAATACAAGCATCACAAAACCCACCATCCACAACATATTATCGTTTGATGGAGGTGTCGCAACCTTGCCTTTTGTTGTTTTCTTTGATTTTTGTGTCATATATAATACTACATTACAAAGAGTTATCCTATCTTATTTATAAAATCACTTTATATCAAGAGCCTTACTCTCCAAGCCTCTGCGATACTCCTCATCAGCAAAGGTCATAAACTCATACCGAGGGATATTATCCCTATCGGCCCTTATTCCAAATTCATCAAGCAGGCTCTCCACTCGTTTTTCGACAGCCTCGCCCGAATCAATTATGCGAACATCCCTGTCACCCACAACTTCGCTAAACACATCTCGCAAAAATGGGTAGTGCGTACATCCCAACACGATAACATCAGCCCCTGCCTCTATTATCGGCTCGATAACTGCCCTAACCTTCTGCTGCGTCGCTGCGGTATGCTCCTCGCTACACTCAACAGCCTCGACAAAGCCCTCGCCCACAGCCTTAACAACCTTCACTCCCTCACCATAGCGTGCAAGCGTAGTGAGGAATTTGGCACTCTCCAGACTCCGCTTTGTAGCCACAACCCCCACAACACCCGTACGCGTTGCAAGGCAGGCAGGCTTGACGGCCGGCTCCAAGCCGACAAAAGGAACAGACGAAAACTCTGCCCGCAAATACTCAATAGCCGCAGCCGTTGCGGTATTACACGCCACAACAATCATCTTGCAACCGCAATCAAGCAGGCGTCTTACCGACTTTTCAGCCAGCAAACGAATCTTCTCCTCCGAGAGATTTCCATAAGGACAATTAGCCCCATCACCAAGATATATCAACGACTCGTTCGGCAGTGCCTTATACAGCTCCCGCCATACCGACAACCCGCCAAACCCGGAATCATATATACCTATAGGACCGTTATTCATTATCCTTAATTTGTTGTAAAATAATCTCTACTATCTCAGCATCACTCTTCTCTGCACAATCTATACGATATGTAGCCTGTGCATAGTATGGCTCTCTTTCAGCCATATTCGCTGTCATAAATGCAACCAGCTCCTCATCATTCAGACCTCGCAGCTTTGGTCGTTTCTGTCGTCCGTGCGGACTCAATCGCGACGCTATCTGCACCGCCGTACGTTGCAAATAGAAGGTGTTACCCATGCTATTCATATAAGCCACATTATCTCGCCACACGGGAGCTCCTCCGCCCGTCGAGATGACCATATCTTCGGCTGACGTGGCAAACTCCTCGATAACCTCTCTCTCTATGCGGCGAAAATACTCCTCACCTTCGTAACGAAAGATATCCACCACCGAAGCACCCTCTCTTGACTCTACGGCAGAGTCAGTGTCGGCAAATTTGCATCCGACAGCTTTGGCAATCTTACGTCCAAGAGTGCTTTTACCGCACCCCATATAGCCTATCAAGAATATCTTCATCGCCACTCGCAACTCATTTTAGAAGAGGTTCAACTGCTCCGGACTTATCACCACAGCTCTCTCCTCATCCTCCTTGGTTATAGGCTCTACTTGATAGTCATCCGCCACATCGGGCATATTTTCCACTACAGCCATAGCATCGCCCATCTCCACAACAGCATCGTCTGCCGTATCACCGGCAACAATAACATCCGACACATCATCGAGACTCTCCGCCATATCGACATCCTCGGCATTTGCAGCCTCATCCTCCTCCGGCATCTCCGGCTCTACAAAACGCAACGCAGCGACATCATAGGTTGTAATACGCTTGCCCTTGGCTCGATGACTCTTAACACCAACGAACGAATCCACATCCATCTCATCCTCCGGACGTGCTGCGTGAGCTCCCTTATAGCTTACAATGAGTGTAGCACCGCTGCGGTCGGTAATCGTCACGAACTCCATCGTGTTCTCATCCTCAAGGAATGACTGCAAACGTTCGCTGGCCTCCAGCTGGAAGCGTTTCATGTAGTAGTAACCCTGCTCCTTATCAAAATAGCAGACGCTATATACCTTGCCTGCAACATATCTCTCAACTCGTACCGTCTCGTCGGGGAAGTGCTGACCTACATTAAAGCCTGTGATGTAGTATTGGTGCTTCGATGTCCAAACCACAATCTTGTCATCGCCCTTGAACTCACCGAGCAACAGACCTCGACCATCGGTATTCAGGCGACGCACATCTTCGTCATACCATATATTCTGACCGCCCAAAGTCGATGTACCCCTCTCCTTCAAGACAATCTTATGGATTCCATATCGAGAGAAGAGATTTCCCTGACTCTGACGGCCCTTGATAGCCACTGTCGAGAAGTCCAGATCGACAATCACCTTCTTCAATCGTGGGCGTGGTCGGAAATAGATTCTCAACACCTCAGCCTCTCCGTTAGGATTGACCGACATATAGAGTATCTCACTCTTGGGCGTACCCTTTGTCAGGTCGTACTCCTTGTCGCGTGTGATGCTCTTGATAGCACAACGCTTCATCATAATAGCACCGCCACGGCCGTCACGATACAGGACGTTGTAGATAGTACGTTCATCGTTACGCTTGAAGACGCCAATGTAATAGATATTCTTATCGAAGAATGCCTTATCGCTGACCTTGGTGATCGTGTAGCGACCATCCTTCAAGATGACGATAACATCGTCAATATCACTACAATCACACACAAACTCGGCATCCTTCATACCCTTACCGATTCCGAAGAAGCCCTCTGCTCTATCAACATAGAGTTTTGCGTTTGTCACAGCCACCTTTGTAGCCTCAATGGTATCAAACTCGCGAATCTCGGTCTTACGTTCACGACCCGCACCATACTTCTCGCGGATACGTTCGTAGTAGGCAATAGCATACTCTGTAAGGTGTGCCAAATCGTGCTTCGTATCCTTAATGTCCGACTCAATCTTTTTGATTTCGTTATCGGCCTTATCCGAGTCATAGCGAGAGATACGAATGAACTTCAACTCCGTCAGACGCTTCACATCTTCCTCCGTAACCTCTCTACGCAGCTTGCTCTTGAATGGCTCCAAGCCCTTATCCACTGCGGCATACGCCTCCTCGTGCGAACGGCAACCCTCAATAAGCTGATAGAGTTTATTCTCAATGAAGATACGTTCCAGCGATGCTGCATGCCAAGCCTCGTTAAGCTCGTGCAGACGAATCTCAAGCTCCATCTTCAACAGAGCCTTTGTATGGTCTGCCGAACGACGCAGGATATCCTTCACTCCCATAAAGTGCGGCTTATCATCCATAATCACACACGAGTTAGGCGAAATAGAGACCTCGCACGACGTGAAGGCATAGAGTGCATCGATGGTCTTGTCCGAAGACTCATCGTTAGCGACGTGGATAACTATCTCCACCTTGTCAGCGGTCAGGTCATCAACCTTCTTAATCTTGATTTTACCCTTCTCGTTGGCCTTGATAATAGACTCCTTGATAGACTCCGACGTGGTAGAGTACGGTATCTCGGTAATAACCAGAGTTCGCTTATCGACCTTCGAGATTTTAGCACGCACCTTCACCGCACCGCCACGCAAACCATCATTATAACGGCTCGCATCCATCAAACCTCCCGTCGGGAAGTCTGGCAGAAGCTGGAAATCCTCGCCTCTGAGGTGTGCGATACAAGCGGCTATCAGCTCATTGAAATTATGCGGCAAAATCTTTGATGCCAAACCCACGGCGATACCCTCTGTACCCTGAGCCAGCAGCAACGGGAACTTAACGGGCAATGTAACAGGCTCCTCATTGCGGCCATCGTATGAACGCATCCACTCGGTGGTTTTATTGTTATAGACCACATCCAGAGCAAACTTCGACAAACGGGCCTCAATATAACGACCGGCCGCTGCCTCATCTCCCGTAAGGATATTACCCCAGTTACCCTGCGTATCAATCAGAAGGCCCTTCTGACCGAGCTGCACCAGTGCATCCTTGATAGATGCATCACCGTGAGGGTGGTACTTCATCACATCACCCACGATGCTCTGCACCTTTGTACGCACGCCCTCGGCACAGTGGCGTTTCATCGTATGCAGAATACGACGCTGTACGGGTTTCAAGCCATCGTCAATATGCGGCACTGCACGTTCCAGAATAACATACGAAGCATAGTCCAGAAACCAGTTCTGGTACATACCCGTTAGCTTACGCATATTGCCCTCATCGCCCAGCAATCGAGCATATTTACTCTGCGTAATGGGAGATTGTTCGCCATCCAAGACCTCTTCGTCGGCAAGCTCCACACTCTGCATCGCATCTACATTTTCCTGTTCGATTATATCTCTATCCTCCGCCATCTATGGTAGATTTTTCAAGTTTTTCAAAAAAATTTCTCTTTTTAAGCAATCATATCATCGGTAATATCCTCCTCGATACGCAGGTTGTCAATAATGAAACCCTGACGTTCGTAGGTATTCTTACCCATATAGAACTCCAGCATATCGTTGATTGGGTCATCCTTCGTAAGACGCACCTTATCCAGACGCATATTTTCGCCAATCAAATCCTTAAACTCCTCGGGCGAAATCTCTCCCAGACCTTTGAATCGGGTTATCTCGGCCGTAGCACCGCACTTCTTGACAGCCCTCTGACGTTCCTCGTCGGTATAGCAGTAGAAGTTCTCCTTCTTGTTCTGCACGCGGAACAGCGGAGTCTGCAAAATGTAGAGATGACCCGCACGAATCAGTTCGGGGAAGAACTGCACGAAGAACGAAGTCATCAGCAAACGGATGTGCATACCATCGACATCGGCATCGGTCGCGATAATAACCTTATTGAATCGTAGATTCTCCAGACCATCCTCAATATTCAACGCTGACTGCAAGAGGTTGAACTCCTCATTCTCGTAAACCACCTTCTTCGTCAGTCCATAACAGTTCAGGGGCTTACCACGCAAGCAGAAGACCGCCTGCGTCATAGCATCACGCGTCATTGTGATAGGACCCATCGCCGACAAACCCTCGGTGATGAATATCATAGTCTTCTCGGCCAATTCATTCTTCGAGTCGGTAAGATGCACCTTGCAGTCACGCAACTTGCGGTTATTTACCGCCACCTTCTTTGCTGTTTCGCGGGCCTTCTTCTGTATGCCCGAAATAGCCTTGCGTTCCTTCTCGTTCTCCGAAATCTTCTTCTGCAACACCTGTGCAGTCTCGGGGTGTTTGTGTAGGTAGTTATCCAGATCAACCGACAGGAAGTCATTCACAAACTGCTGCATTGACACACCCGGAGCCACCTCCTTTGAGCCCAAGCGAATCTTGGTCTGCGACTCAAACACCGGATCATTCATTCTTACCGATACGGCAGCAATGATAGAGCCTCGCACATCGGCCGGGTCGTAGTCTTTCTTATAAAATTCCTTGATAACCTTCGCCACCGAAGCACGGAATGCCGCCTGATGTGTACCTCCCTGCGGAGTATATTGACCATTGACAAACGAGTAATAGCTCTCGCCATAACCTGTTCCGTGGGTAATAACCACATCGATATCCTCCCCCGAGAGATAGATTGGCGGATACAAAGGCTCCTCCGAGAGATTGTCATTCACCAGATCCAGAAGACCATTCTTCGATACATACTCCTTCCCATTAAGAATAATCTTCAAACCGAGGTTGAGATAGGTGTAGTTGCGAACCAGCTGCTCGACATAGTCCATGTTGTAGCTATACTCGCCGAAAATCTCCTCATCCACACGGAAGCGAATCATCGTGCCGTTCTTCTCATTCACGCCACTCTCCCAGCGATCCGTCTGCTCCAAACCCTTTGCAAACGACACCTCGTGTGCCTCGCCATTACGCACCGAACGAGCCGTAAACTCACTCGACAACATATTCACGGCCTTTACGCCGACACCATTCAGACCTACGGTCTTCTTGAAGGCATCGCCCTCATATTTACCACCCGTATTCATCTGACTAACGGCTGCCGATAGTGAATTCAACGGAATACCACGACCATAATCGCGTACCGTCACGACATTATCCTCAATTGTAATCTCAATCTTATCGCCGGCTCCCATAATAAACTCGTCGATAGAGTTATCTACCGTCTCCTTAATCAAGACATAGATACCATCGTCCGACTGTGAGCCGTCGCCCAGCTTTCCGATATACATACCCGGACGCAGACGCAGATGCTCACGAGGCGTCAAGGTCTTTATCGCATCGTCATCATAAGCTGCTACGGGCGTGTTGTTTTTTATATTATTTGCCATCTTCGCAATTTATTTTCGTCTATCCTTTTTCGGGGCAAAATTATACTCTCAAAGTGCCATTTTATGACACAACTAAATTATTTTTTCTCGTTTTTCACCTGTTCACGCAACTCGGCCAACGCCTCGGTCATACGCTGCTGTGTCTGCTGTGCCAGATCCTTTGACTCGGTAGCAGCAACCTCCTCCACCGATACGGGCTTCAAAACCTTTATGGCAATGTGGTTGGTCCAGTTAATCAACCACTTCTTGCGGAACATATTGTTAGTACCGGTCATCACAACGGGCAAAATCTCCACACCTGCCTCTTTTGCCAGGTTGAAAGCACCAGCCTTGAAGCGATGAATCTCGCCATCCTTTGAACGCGTACCCTCGGGGAAGATAGCCACACTCGCACCACGGCCAAGCCACAGCTTACCATCCTCAATAACCTTTGCCATTGCAGCGGCTGCATTACCACGGTTGATGGGGATATCGCCGTGGATAAACAACAACGGGCCCATAAACGGAACATAGAACACCTCCTTCTTCGATACCCATCGGAAGTTCAATGGAATCTTATATGCCGCAAAAATATCAAAACCCGAATTGTGATTGATAACCATCACATAGGATTTATTCTTATCGATATTCTCCAAGCCCTCGATAGTACGACGCATACGGGGCGGAACGCCAAACAACGTTGTACAGATACAGCGTGAGCACCAATGCACCCAATAACGGCTCTTATCGAACGGATAGGTAACAATCAGCACAATGATTGAAACTATAAACCAAAAAGTTACCTGTAAAAGCGTAAAAAGATAATACAGAATACTAAGCATAACGTGAAATTTAAGTTAAGGCAATTCATCTTGCAAATTTACTCATTTTTGGTGACGAACACAAATTTTTTTTCGTTATTCTCCGATTTTAATTCAACTACGGCTTCGAAATCGATATTTTCGGCCATAACTCTACGAGTTAATAGCATCATAAGAGCCACAATTTAGACAATAAAAACGCATCGCCCAGAATAGGACGATGCGTCATTTCTATTGACCGATTTTATAGGAATTCTATCTATACTCCTCGCCTCGCAGGAAGACCCTTGCGATGAGTGGCGTACAGTAAGCATAGACGAAAAATTCGGGCGAAGGCATAGGCTTCGTTATAAAGAAATTAGCAACCTTGCCAACTGTGATTGAGCCCAGTTTTTCACTCACGCCCATAGC
>JAFNXQ010000010.1 GCA_017383445.1 Alistipes sp. | reverse complement strand
TCAACGCTATAGATATACTTATTGCGAGAGATAAGCTGTGGCATAACGCTCATAATCAAACGGTTATTTGCAAGTTTCTCGACATGTGCAACAAGCTTAAAACGGCGTTCTTTCTCTGTAGCAAAACGGATATCTGCGTCGTTCATATTTGAGATTCCGTAGGTAAAAATCTTCTTCGGTGCAACATAAATACCGAAGGCGTGAACGGTAACGATAATAAGTTTGAACAGCGAGTCCCAGCCATCAATATCAAGCGAAGGATTGCTCTCGGCAAAGCCCAGTTCCTGTGCCAGCTTCAACGCATCGGCATACGACATCTTCTCGTTGAAGATTTTTGAGAGGATAAAGTTTGATGAGCCATTCAGGATACCCTTAACCGAAGTGAGCAGGTCGTTGTCGTAGTACTCCTCCAAGTTGCGAATAACGGGAATAGAGCCACACGCCGAGGCGTCATACAGCAGAGCCACATTATAGCGAGCCTGCAGCTCAATCATCTCCTCGATATGGTGTGCCAGCATCTTCTTATTGCCCGACACGACGGGAAGTCCCATCTGCAACGCACGCTTGACGATAGAGTAGGCCGCATCGGCATCATCTATCAGCTCCACGATAAAGTTAATGTCGGGATCATTGAAAATCTCATCAGGGTTATCGGTAAACTCCGCCTCCACCGAACGCGGTTTATTGATATTACGCACACAGATACGCTTTATCTCCACATTCTTCGAGCCTATACGCTTCAATACATCAAACAGGCCACAGCCCACCGTACCAAAGCCAAACAGTCCAATATTAAGTTTCTTACCGTTCATATCGTTACTATTTATTTCGTTTTATTCATTCAAAAAATTCAAAATTATCTCATTCAGTTGCTTATGCTCCACCAGAAAGCCATCGTGGCCAAAATCGGAGTCAATAAGATGATACCTCACATCGGGAATATATTCTACAAGCTCCTTATGGTCCGAAGGCGGAAAGAGAATATCCGACGTAATGGCAATAACAAGCGATTTCGCCTTAATCTGCTTCAAGACATCCTCCAAGCAGCCTCTGCCTCGTGCCAGATTGTGAGAATCCACCGTCTGCGACAGACGATAGTAGGAGTAGGCATTAAACCTGCGACGCAGTTTCTCGCCCTGATAACGTTGATATGACTGCACACGACGCACAAAACCTGCCTCGTCGGGCACCTCGTCCTCCTGCGTCTTGTCGTAGGCCATACCTCCGCGATAACTCATCAGAGCAATGCTTCGTGCCGTAGCCATACCATTCAGACCCGCCTCGGCTTTACGCTGCCCAAATGTGGGGTCGTTCTCGATAGCCATACGCTGTGACTCGTTAAAGGCCGCTGCCCAAGGTTTTGTACGGGGCGTGGTTGCTATGAAGGCCGCCCGTTCGGCAAAGTCGGGTTGCATAACCGCCCATTCAAGACACTGAAAGCCACCGATAGAGCTGCCTATCAACAACTTCACACGATTGATACTCAGATATGCGGCAAGCAGTTGATGAGCCTTGACCATATCACGCACCGTCACCTTCGGAAAATCTCCATACCACGCCTCTGCGGTTGCAGGATTGATGCTCAACGGGCCCGTTGTACCGTAGTGAGAGCCGAGAAAGTTGGCACAAATGGTAAAATATCTGTCGGGGTCCAGAAAGCAGCCCTTCTCAACCGTATGCGGCCACCAGTCTGCGACATCGGAGTTTGCCGTCAGGGCGTGGCACACCCAAATTGCATTGCTTCTATCCTCATTCAGAGTGCCGAATGTATCGTAAGCAATGGTCAGCGAGGGCAACACCTCTCCCGACTCCAATTCAAACGGGTTGTCGTATTGAAAAATCTTTGCCATCCTCTATTTTGCTGCGGCAAAAGCCTGCTCAAAGTCCTCAATCAAATCTTCCACATTCTCCAAACCCAGCGATATACGCAGTAGCGTAGGGGTCACTCCGGCCGCCTTCAAGTCGGCATCACTCAACTGCTTGTGTGTAGTTGAGGCGGGGTGCGTCACGACAGATATCGAATCGCCAATCATAGTCATATTGCCAAACAGATTCAACGCCTCGACAAATCGCACGGTGCTGTCCAGTGAGCCTTTCAGCTCGATGGTAAAGACGCTTGACGAGCCATAACGATAATACTTCTGGGCATTTTTATAGCCGTTATGCTCCTCAAAGCCGACAAAGCTGACGCGTTGCACCATCTGGTGGCGGCGGCAATACTCAGCCAGACGCCAGGCCGACTCCACCTGATGCTTCACTCGTAACGACAGGGTCTCCAATCCAAGCATCATCAGATAGGAGTCAAACGATGAGGGGCAGCAGCCAAAGTCTCGCAAGCCATCCACGCGGCACTTTACGATAAAGGCCGAAGCACCGAATGTTTCGTAGAGATTAAGGCCGTGATAGCCCTCCGACGGGCCGTCAATCTGCGGAAATTTTCCATTCGCCCAATTGTAGTTACCTCCATCAACGATTATGCCGCCCATAGCCGTTCCGTGTCCGTTAATCCACTTGGTAGCCGAATCAACGACTATATTTGCTCCCCACTCAAACGGGTTACACAAAAAGCCCGCAGCACCGAAAGTATTATCTACAACGAAGGGTACATCCTTGCGTCGTGCCAACTCGCCCAAAGCCTCCAAATCGGGTACATCGCAGGTGGGGTTACCCATACTCTCGACATAAATCAACTTGGTGCGGTCGTCAATCAGGGGCTCAAAATCTTCCCAATTCTCACTCTTGGCAATACGGCACTCAATGCCTAACTTACGCAGCGAAATGCGAAACTGATTATAGGTTCCACCGTAGAGGAAGGGCAATGCAACGATATTATCTCCCGCCTCGGCCAACGCCGTAATGGTGATAAAGATAGCCGACATACCCGAAGCCAGAGCCAAAGCCCCGACACCGCCATACAGTGCCGCCACACGTTCCTCATAGGCAGCTGTTGTGGGGTTGTGCAGGCGTGTGTAGATATTTCCGCCCTCGGAGAGCTCAAACAGACGAGCCGCATAGTCGCAACTCTTGAAGTGGTAGGCCGCAGTAGGGTAGATTGCCACGCCTCGTGAGCCTGTATCATCGACGTGATAGCCTCCGTGTATCTGGAGGGTTTCGAAACGCAATTTATTGTCTGACATAACTGTTTATATATAAATCTTCACCCGACGCTGATGCGTTAGGCAACTATATTTGACTTGAAATAATAATAGGTAGTGGAATTTTGTACTTTACAGCACAAGGTGGTACGTAACCACCCATAAATAGAGGCGTGCCTAACGGCACATTCGCATAATACCCATCATTGAACGGGTATAAGAGTTTAGATAAGATATTTCTCGAATTGTAACCATCAGTAACACCTTTCTCTCGGCAAATATACAACTTATTTCAATAACGAGCAATCTTTGCATAAAAAAAAACTCATACCATAGCCTCTTATGATATGAGTTTTTACGGCTTATCTGCATGATTTACTACAAGCCGAGCAACACTCCTATATGATACACCACAAAGGCAAATACCCAGGCCAGCGTAGTGTTATAGAGAATCGAGAAGGCCGCCCATTTCCAGCCACCAGCTTCGTGAGCAATAGCCAGCACGGTAGCTATACAGGGGAAGTAGAGCAAGATGAATATTATCATCGCCAGAGCCGATGCACGCGAGTAGTTATTCGAAGCTATAAGGTGAGCCGACAACGACGAGGTATTCTCCTCGGCATCATCCACCGAATAGAGCACTCCGAGAGTCGATACGATAATCTCCTTTGCCGATGCTCCCGACAGCAAGGCAACACTTGCACGCCAATCCAGACCCAGAGGCGACATCACCGGTTCGATGAACTTTCCTATACGTCCCAAATATGAGTTTTCCGACTGCGAAACAGTAACGTCTGATGCAGAGTCAGAATCTGCCAAAGCTACCATTTCAACAGAATTTTCAACCTGAATCTCCTCTTTATGTTGATGAGGATAATAGCTTAAAAACCAAATAATAACAGCCGACACCAAAACCAAGCCTCCAATCTTACGGAGATACTGTGCACTACGATCCCACATATGCCTCAATGTAGCATTCAAAGTAGGAATACGATATGGCGGAAGCTCCATAACAAAAGGCGTCTCATCGGGTCCGAACATAAACTTTCGTAGCAAGCGAGCCGTAATCAAACCCATCACACAACCCAACAGATAGATAGCAAACATCATCGTTCCGGCACACTCCGGAAAGAATGTTCCCGCCAGCAATACAAAGACCGGGAGTCGGGCACTACACGACATAAAGGGGTTGATAAGAATAGTTATCAGACGACTGCTTCGGCTCTCGATGGTGCGTGTTGCCATAATCGCCGGCACATTGCAACCAAAGCCCATAACAAGCGGAATAAACGACTTGCCGTGCAGACCTGCAAGGTGCATCAGTTTATCCATAATAAAGGCTGCACGAGCCATATAGCCGGAATCCTCCATCAACGAGATGAACAGATAAAGTATCAGAATATTAGGCAGGAACACCGCAACCGAGCCCACACCGCCTATTATACCATCGACAATCAAATCACGCAGTGGTCCGTCAGCCATAAGTCCTGCGACGAAATCACCCAGCCAGGTAAAACCCGTCTCAATCCACTCCTGTGGATATGCTCCCAGAGTAAAGGTACTCCAGAACATCAGGAACATAACGGTCATAAACAACGGAAAACCGATTAATTTATGCGTCACAATGCGGTCTATAAGCGATGTATGTTTGTTCGCACCCGCCTCGGCACTTGGGGTGAAAGTCTCTGCCAAAGCACCCTCAATAAAACCATATTTCTCATTGGTAATAGCACCCTCTACATCCTCGTCGAGAGCTTCGATGATGCGTGCAGCACCCTTGACACTCTGATTCTTCCACTCGGTAAAGTGGTCCGACCGACGCAGCATATCCGTCACGGCACTATCTCCCTCCAATAGCTTGATAGCCCAGTATCGCGGCGGGAAACAGTTTGGCAACTCATTGATATTACGCTTCATCATCTTTGACAGAAGACCTATCTCGGCCTCAATCGACGAAGAGTAGTTGATATGAATATGACGCACCTTGGGATTATGGCCCTCGTAGGTAAGAATCACCTCATCCATCAGAGCCTCCAAACCTCGTCCGTCACGTGCAACCACCGGAACAACAGGGACTCCTATCATTCGGCCCAGCTGCTCATAATCGAGCTTTGCTCCGCTCTGTTCCAGCTCATCGTACATATTCAGTGCTACGACCATCTTGGGATTAAGGTCAATAAGCTCGGTAGTAAGATAGAGGTTTCTCTCCAGATTGGAAGCAACCACAGCATTGACAACCACATCGGGAAGCTGCTCCATCAGGTGGCGTCGTACATACATCTCCTCGGGCGTGTATGGCGACAGGGCATAGGTTCCGGGCAAGTCGGTAAGGTTGATTTTGTAGCCTTTATATCGGAATGAACCCGACTTTGCACCAACCGTCACACCGCTATAATTTCCAACGTGTTCGTGGCCTCCGGAGAGGGCATTGAAAAGAGATGTTTTACCGCTATTTGGATTACCCACCAACGCCACGTTTATCTCACGGAAGCGTTCATCAACGACCTTATCCACATAGTCGTTATCGACAGCTGTAGCCACATCCTCTGTCTTGTGCTGCATCTCGCTAACCTCGTCCATCGTCAGCACCTCGACCATAGCGGCCTCACTACGACGCAGCGACACCTCATAGCCCATAATGCCGTATTTGATAGGGTCACGCAGTGGGGCATTCAGGATAGCCACAACACGCTGACCACGCACGAATCCCATCTCAAGGATTCGGCGACGAAAGCCTCCGTGTCCCAGCACCTTGACAACCACAGCCGACTGACCCGTCTGTAACTCCGACAACAGCATATATCTTATACTTCTCTTTTTGTTCAAACTATTTTTGCAGTTGCAAAAATATGTATTTTTTGTGACATTTTCAACTCCGATAGCAACACCATCCAACATTAGACACAGCAAGACCCTGAATTTATTCTGTTTCGTGGATAATTTGTTAATATCTTACACTCTATATTTTGCAGTCCCTATTATAAATTATTGTATCTTTGTGCGTGCGATAAAAGGATTGGTCAAAATCATGGTAAAAAGCCATCCTATTCTATCGCCTGAGAGAGTATGAAAACTAATAATAAATAATCCAAAAATATGAAAATCGGCCGCCGCAGCATCTGTTGCAACGGCTGTGTTTTTTTTTAATCTTACTGAGAGTTATGAAAGTAGCAGTTATTATGGGTTCGACAAGCGACTGGGGAGTGATGTCAGCCGCAGTTGAGACATTAGAAGAGTTGGGTATCGAGTACGAGAAGCGTGTTATCAGTGCACACCGCACACCGCATCTGATGTTTGAGTATGCCACTACGGCCAAGCAGCGTGGCATTGGTGCTATTATCGCCGGAGCGGGTGGTGCTGCTCACGTGGCAGGCGTCACAGCAGCCCTTACAACAGTTCCCGTCATTGGTGTACCCATCAAGACATCGGCACTGGGAGGCCTTGATTCATTGCTCTCAATCGTTCAGATGCCCGGTGGTATTCCCGTATCAACAACAGCCATCAACGGAGCAAAGAACGCAGCCCTTATCGCTGCATCAATCTTTGCACTGACGGACAAGGAGCTGGAAGCTCGTCTTGAAGCATACCGCAAGGCACAGACCGAGAAGGTTCTGGAGGCTGAATTATAATCTCTGTTTAATCGCAACAAGCAAACATAAGATATGAAGAATTACCGTGTATATGTAGAGAAATATCCTCGCTTTCAGGTCGAGGCCGATACACTACGCAAGGAACTGAACAACAATCTCGGCTTGAAGCTCACGAGCCTTCGTCTGCTGAATGTCTATGATCTGTTCGGCTTCTCGGAGGAGCTGCTGGAGAAGAGCCGCTATGCCGTATTTGGTGAGATTGTAACCGACAAGGTAAGCGACGAGTGTGACCTTACGGGCAAGAGATACCTTGCCGTTGAGTTTCTCCCTGGACAGTTTGACCAGCGAGCAAGCTCGGCAGTAGATTGCGTTCGATTGATTGAGCCTACGGCTGACGTGCGTATCAAGTCATCGAAACTGTTGATTTTCGACGACTCTGTCACCGACGAGGAGATGGCTCGCATCGAGCATTACTACATCAACGCTGTGGAGTCACGCCGCAAGGATCTGAACATCCTGAGTGACATGGAGGCTGCCGAGGTTAAGCCCGTAGCCATCCTGCACGGCCTCACAGCTCTCAAAGATGAGGAGTTGGAGGGCTTCTGCAAGCAGTACGGTCTTGCAATGAATGCCGACGACCTGCGTGAGGTAGTGAAATATTACCAGAATGAGGGTCGCGACCCATCGGAGACCGAGCTTCGCATACTCGACACCTATTGGAGCGACCACTGCCGCCACACAACTTTCACAACCGAGATTGAGGAGATTACCATTGACGACTCATTCCTCTCGGCAGAAATAGAATCAACGCTTGAAACGCTGAAAGATATACGTACGGAGCTTGGTCGCGAGAACAAGAGCCTTTGTCTGATGGAGCTGGCGACAATCGGAGCCCGCTACTTGAAGAAGACGGGCGTGCTGGATAACCTCGAACAGAGTGAGGAGAACAACGCCTGCTCAATATATGTAAATGTGGATGTTGATGGTCAGATGGAGAAGTGGCTGTTGCAGTTCAAGAATGAGACCCACAACCACCCGACAGAGATTGAGCCCTTTGGTGGTGCATCAACCTGTCTTGGCGGTGCTATCCGTGACCCATTGTCAGGCCGTAGCTATGTATATCAGGCTATGCGTGTGACGGGTGCCGGCGATATCTACAAGCCCGTGGCCGAGACCATGACGGGTAAGTTACCACAGCGTATCATTACCACAAAGGCTGCATCTGGCTATTCGAGCTATGGAAACCAGATTGGCCTTGCCACAACACACGTACGCGAGATTTACCACCCCGACTACGTTGCCAAGCGTTTGGAGGTAGGTGCTGTTGTCGGAGCTGTCAAGGCGGAGAATGTACGCCGTGAGTCGCCCGCAGCAGGCGATGTTATCCTGCTTCTGGGTGGTCGCACGGGTCGTGACGGTATTGGTGGTGCGACAGGTTCATCGAAGGAGCATAACGTAAAATCTATCGAGGAGTGCTCTTCGGAGGTACAGAAGGGTAATGCTCCCGAGGAGCGTAAGTTGGAACGCCTATTCCGCCGCGAGGAGGTTACTCGCCTGATAAAGAAGTCGAACGACTTTGGTGCTGGTGGTGTCAGCGTTGCTATCGGCGAGCTGGCCGACGGTCTGGATATCTACCTCGACCGCGTACCTACGAAGTATAGCGGATTGAACTCTACGGAGCTTGCCATCAGCGAGTCACAGGAACGTATGGCCATAGTCATCGAGAGTAAGGATATGGAGGCTATGATAGGCTTCTGCCACGAGGAGAACATCGAGGTTACTCACGTTGCAAATGTAACCGACACCGCCCGTTTGAAGATGTTCTACGGCGGTGAGCTGATTGTAAACCTCTCACGCGAATTTATCGACTCGGCAGGTGCAAAGCACTACACCAAGATTCGCATCGCCGAGGTTGAGGATAAAGACCCATTCCGCCGCGAGGTGAAGGGTGCAACCATAGCCGAGAAGGTAAAGAACAACCTTGAGGACGACAACGTGGTATCACAACGTGGTATGATTGAGATGTTTGACTCTACAATCGGTCGTTCAACCGTTCTTATGCCCTTTGGTGGCAAGACACAGAACACCGAGACACAGGTATCGGTCCAGAAGTTGCCCGTCGGTAATGCCGTAACAAATACTGCCAGCATTATGGCCTTCGGCTACAATCCACTCCTCGCTTCGTGGAGTCCCTATCACAGTGCAGCGTATGCCGTTGTTGAGGCCGCAGCAAAGGTTGTTGCTGCGGGTGCGAGATACGACAAGATGCGCTACTCTTATCAGGAGTATTTCGAACGTATGAACAGTGAGACATCGTGGGGTAAGCCTCTGGCAGCTCTGCTCGGTGCGTTGAAGATGCAGGTAGAGTTGGGCTTGCCTTCGATTGGCGGTAAGGACTCGATGAGTGGCACATTCCAGGACATCAACGTACCACCAATGCTTATGGCTTTTGGTATTACGACTGTCGATGCACGCACGGTTATCAGTCCCGAGCTCAAGCAGGCAGGACACAAGCTATACCTCGTAAAGCATAACCCGCTGAATAACTATATGCCCGACACCGAGCAGTTGAAGGAGAACTTCTCGTTTGTATCGTCTGCTATCGAGCAGGGTAAGGTCGTTGCAGGCTACGCTGTAGGTTTTGGCGGCGTGCAGGAGGCCATTGCGAAGATGTCGTTCGGTAACAGAGTGGGTGCAGTAGTAAATCTCTCGGAGCAGGAGTTGTTCGACTACGCTTACGGCTCTATCGTTGTGGAGGCAGCCGAGGAGTTGGACTTCGCCGATGCAATTCTCATCGGAGAGACTATCGCCGAGGCGGAGATTGAGTTCTGCGGCGAGAGATTCCTCATTGACGAGTTGCAGAAAACAAACTCTCAGAAGTATTGTCAGGTATATCCCGACCGAGGTTTGCAGGGTGGCACGACACGCAAGAGTGAGCCGGAGAAGAGAGTTATTAAATATAAAGGTGAACCCGTCGAGGAGGTTAAGGTCTATATACCTGTATTCCCCGGCACCAACTGCGACTACGACACCGCAAAGGCATTCGAGAGAGCAGGTGCGAAAGTTACGACAAGCGTATTCTGCGACCTCACGGCCGAGGATATCTTCGCCTCAATCGAGAAGATGAAGCGAATGATTGACGAGTGCCATATCTTTATGCTCAGTGGTGGTTTCTCGGCAGGTGACGAGCCCGATGGTAGCGGTAAGTTCATCGCCAACGTACTGAACAACAAGGTCATCACCGACTCAATTCACGCCTTGCTCGACCGTGGAGGTCTTATCCTCGGTATCTGCAACGGCTTCCAGGCATTGGTTAAATCAGGCTTGCTGCCTTACGGTCGCCTGGGTCAGGTGGTTAAGGAGTCGCCCACGCTGTTCCGCAATGACATCAACCGTCATATCTCGCAGATTGTAACCACTCGCGTAGCGACAACAGCATCTCCCTGGCTCTCATCGTTTGAGTTGGGTGAGGAGCACGCTATTGCGGTGAGCCACGGCGAGGGTAAGTTTGTCGTTAGCGACGAGATGGCAGAGGAGCTCTTTGCCAACGGTCAGGTGGCGTTCCAGTATGTTGATGCAGAGGGCAACGCAACGCTTACAGCACCTTACAACCCCAATGGTTCGAGCTTCGGCATCGAGGGTATCATCAGCCGCGATGGTCAGATTCTGGGTAAGATGGGCCACACGGAACGTTACGAGGAGAACCTCTTTAAGAACATTCACGGCAACAAGACACAGAGCCTGTTCCAGAATGCAGTAAACTATTTTAAGTGCAAATAATAAAAAACGATATAGATTATGGCTAAAAGTTATGAAAAGGCCGGTGTAAACCTTGAAGCCGGCTACGAAGTGGTTCGCAGAATCAAGTCGCACGTCAAATCAACCTCTCGCCCCGGTGTTATGGGTAACATTGGTGCTTTTGGTGGTATGTTCGACCTCGCGTCGTTGGGCTACAAGGAGCCTATCCTTGTGAGTGGAACAGACGGCGTGGGTACAAAACTCAAACTCGCCTTCGAGATGGACAAGCACGACACCATAGGTATTGATGCTGTGGCGATGTGTGTGAATGATGTGCTGGCACAGGGTGCCGAGCCATTGTTTTTCCTCGACTATGTTGCCGTAGGACACAACGAGCCGGCAAAGATTGAGGCTATCGTTGCTTCGGTAGCCGAGGGTTGCCGTCAGGCAGGTTGTGCCTTGATTGGTGGCGAGACAGCCGAGATGCCGGGTATGTATGGCGGTGGCGAGTACGATATTGCAGGTTTCACCTGCGGTGTTGTAGAACGTGCAAAGCTCATTGACGGCACAAAGGTCAAGACAGGCGATGTGCTCATCGGCATAGCTTCGAGTGGTGTGCACTCTAACGGATTCAGCCTTGTACGCAAGATTGTCAGCGACAACAACTTCGATTTGCACCAGCCACACGCCGACCTCGGTGAGAAGCCTCTGGGCGAGGTACTTTTGACTCCCACACGCATCTATGTAAAGCAGGTGCTGGATGTTATTCGCGAGTGCGATGTTCACGGCATCAGCCACATCACAGGTGGTGGTTTTGACGAGAATATACCCCGTATTCTGTCGGAGGGTCAGGGCGTTGAGGTCAAGGAGGGCAGCTGGGAGATTCTGCCCGTATTCCGCTTCCTCGAGAAGTGGGGCGGAGTTGCTCACCGCGAGATGTTCAACATCTTCAATATGGGCGTTGGTATGGTCATTGCCCTCGACGAAAAGGAGGCTGACAAGGCCATCGAGATACTCACCAAGCACGGCGAGAAGGCATCAGTTATCGGCCGCATCGTAGAGGGTGAGGGCGTAACAATTATATAATATAAAAGGTAGAGTGAGCATCAAACCCAAAATAGCGATCTTTGCGAGTGGCTACGGCTCCAACTTCGAGGCCATAGCCCGTGCTACGCTTTGCGGCGAGATTGACGCCGAGGTGGCATTGCTGGTGTGCGATAAGCCCTCGGCACGCGTTGTGGAAGTAGCCAAAGAGCTGGGCGTAGAGTCGTTTGTATTCTCGGCCAGAGATTTTTCATCGAAGGCGGAGTATGAGGCCCATATCGTTGAGCAACTCGTGGCGGCGGAGGCAGAGCTGGTATGTCTGGCGGGATATATGCGTATCGTGGGCGACACACTGCTCAAAGCCTACACAGGTCGCATCATCAACCTGCATCCATCGCTGTTGCCATCGTTCAAGGGGGCTCACGCCATAAAGGATGCATTGGAGTATGGCGTGAAGGTATTTGGTGCTACGATACACTATGTGGACGAATCATTAGACGGAGGCCAAATCATTGCCCAGCAGGCCATAGCCTACGAGGGTGATGACCTTGACGAGCTTTCGCAGATGATTCACGCGGTGGAGCATAGGCTCTACATTGAAACAATTAAGAAATTATTAAAACCCGAAAAATAATATGAGAGCATTGATTAGCGTCAGCGACAAGAACGGCGTTGTGGAGTTTGCACAGGCGTTGCGTTCTTTGGGCTGGGAGATTATCGCCACAGGCGGCACGATGAACCTCTTGCGTGAGAAGGGCGTGGAGGTTATCAACATTAGCGACGTTACGGGATTCCCCGAGATTTGCGACGGACGAGTAAAGACCCTGCACCCGAAGGTACACGGAGGTCTGCTGGCTCGCCGTGATGACGAGAGCCACCTCAAAGCGTTGAAGGATAACGCCATTGAGTTTATCGATATGGTTTGTGTGAACCTCTATCCTTTCCGTCAGACCATAGCAAAGCCCGATGTAACGATGGAGGATGCCATCGAGAATATCGACATCGGCGGTCCTTCGATGTTGCGTTCAGCGGCGAAGAACTACAAGGATGTAACAGTGGTGTGCAACCCCGAGAACTACGCCAAGATTATCGAGGAGATTAAGGCTGGTGGCAATACAACACTCGAAACACGTTTGCAGCTCTCAGCCGAGGCCTACACCCACACGGCACAGTACGATGCGATGATTGCAACATATATGCGTCGTGCAGCAGGTCTTAACGAGAAACTCTTCCTGGAGTTTGACCTTAAGCAGGGCTTGCGTTATGGCGAGAATCCTCATCAGCAGGCGAAGTTCTATGCTGCAACAGAGGCCGTGAGCTACTCGCTGGCAAGTGCCAAGCAGCTGGGCGGCAAGGAGCTCTCATACAACAACATTCAGGATGCCAACGCAGCACTCTCTATCGTGCGTGAGTTTGACGAGCCATTCTGCGTGGGCTTGAAGCACATGAACCCCTGCGGTGCTGCTATCGGCAAGGATGTAGTGGAGGCATGGACAAAAGCTTATGAGGCCGATAAGGTGAGCATCTTCGGTGGTATTGTAGCCGTCAATCGCGAGGTTACAAAGGAGGCTGCCGAGTTGATGAAGCCCATCTTCCTGGAGATTATTATGGCTCCCTCGTTCTCTGCGGAGGCGTTGGAGGTACTCTCTGCAAAGAAGAACCTGCGTCTGTTGCAGGTCGATATGACTAAGGACGACAAGGTTGTAAATCAGTACGTCAGCGTCAATGGCGGTATGCTCGTGCAGGATTTGGACAAGACAACGGCTACCGTTACAGCCGACATGTGCGTAACCGAGCAGAAGCCTTCGGCAGAGCAGATAACCGACCTTAACTTCGGCTGGCGTGTGGTTAAGCACGTCAAGTCAAACGCTATCGTGGTGGTTAAGGATGGTCACACGGTGGGTGTCGGTGCAGGTCAAATGAACCGCGTAGGCTCGGCAGAGATAGCCTTGAAACAGGCTCACGCTGCGGGCTTCACCGAGGATTTGGTGTTGGCTTCGGACGGTTTCTTCCCCTTTGACGATACGGTAACTATGGCGGCAGAGTATGGCGTGAAGGCTATCGTGCAGCCGGGTGGCTCGGTGCGTGACGAGGATTCGGTAAAAAAGGCCAACGAAAAGGGTATCACGATGGTAATGACAGGTATGCGTCACTTTAAGCACTAAAAGAGAGGTCTATGAAAGCACTTGTAGTAGGTTCGGGTGGTCGCTGCCACGCCATTGTCGAGGCACTCAGCCGTTCACCCCAGGTAGATAAGATTTATTGTGCCCCGGGAAATGCGGGTATCGCTGCATTGGCCGAGTGCATAGCCATCAAGGAGACCGACGTGGAGGCTCTGCGAGACTTTGCCTTGGCGGAGGGCATAGAGCTCACCGTTGCAGGCCCTGAGGTGGCATTGGCAGCAGGTATTGCCGACTGCTTCCGTGAGGCGGGTTTGCGTCTGTTTGGTCCTACGAAGGCCGCAGCACAGATTGAGAGCAGCAAGGAGTTCGCCAAGGAGCTGATGCAGAAGTACGATATCCCCACAGCGGCGTTCCGCACCTTCGAGTCGTTTGACGAGGCTATGGAGTATGTAAAGGCTGGCTCGCTGCCCACCGTCTTGAAGTATGACGGCCTGGCGGCAGGTAAGGGTGTTGTCATCGCCGAGACTATGGCCGAGGCCGAGGAGGCTCTGCGTGATATGCTTTTGGACTCGAAGTTCGGCAAGGGTAAGGTGGTGATTGAGGAATTTTTGACGGGCCCAGAGTTCTCGCTGATGTGCTTTGTCAGCGGCACCGAGGTCTATCCTATGCCCGTAGCACAGGACCACAAGCGTGCCTACGACGGTGACAAGGGCCCCAACACAGGCGGTATGGGTGCTTATACCGAGTTGCCCTTCATCACCGACGAGGACCTCGTTTACGCTATGGATAATATTATGCGTCCTACGGCGGCAGCACTCAAAGCAGAGGGTTGCGAGTTCTGCGGCGTGCTGTATGGTGGTCTGATGAAGACCCCAAATGGCATTAAGGTTATTGAGTTCAATGCTCGCTTTGGCGACCCAGAGACGGAGGTTGTGCTGCCACGTATGAAGAGTGATATCTATCAGGTATTCTGCGATATAGCCGACGGCAAAAAGCCTACAATCGAGTGGTATGACTTCGCTACGCTGGGTATCGTGCTGGCATCGAAGGGTTACCCGGGCTCTTACGACAAGGGTTTCGAGATTAAGGGCATCGACAAGGTTGATGGCTCGGTGTATCACATGGGCACAACACTCCGCGATGGCAAGTATCTCACTTCGGGCGGTCGCGTGATGATTGTCGTATGCAAGGCTCCAACCTTGCGTGAGGCACAGCAGAAGGCTGCCGAGGAGGTTGCAAAGATTGAGTGTGAGAACCTCTTCCGCCGCACAGACATTGGTGACAAGGCGTTTAAGTTTTAATTCAAAATAGTGTCATGCCACATTTTGGAGCATTAGCGTGGCTCGGTGGAATGACAAGATAAAAGATAAAAATTATGGCTATTATTATAAATGGTAAGGAGCTGGCACTCTCGCTCAAGCAGGAGATGGCGGCCAATGTAGCGACATTCACCGAGAAGTATGGCCGCGTGCCTCACTTGGTGGTTATCCTCGTGGGCGAGGACCCGGGTAGCGTATCATACGTTACAGGCAAGGCGAAGGCCTCTGAGGAGGTGGGCCTCAAAAACACCACAATACGCAAGCCCGACACAATCTCGGAAGAGGAGCTGCTCGCGATTATCGACGAGCTGAACAATGACGACACGGTGGATGGTATCCTCGTGCAGTTGCCCCTGCCCAAGCATATCGATACAGACAAGGTCATCGCTGCTATCAAGGCCGAGAAGGATGTCGATGGTTTCCACCCTATGAATGTGGCTAACCTGTGGCTCAAACAGCCCTGTACGCTTCCCTGCACACCCAAAGGCATCATCAAGCTGTTGAAGCGTGCCGGTGTGGAGATTGCGGGCAAGGAGGTTGTTGTCGTGGGCCGCAGCAACATCGTGGGTCTGCCCGTGTCGAAGCTGCTCCTGAACGAGAATGCCACGGTTACTATCGCACACTCTCGCACCCGCGATTTAGGCGAGGTGACACGCCGTGCCGATATTCTGGTAGTGGCTATCGGTCGTGCGAAGTTCATCACAGCCGATATGGTAAAGGAGGGAGCTGTGGTTATCGATGTGGGTGTCAATCGCGACCCCGAGAGCAAGAAGCTCTGCGGCGATGTCGATTTCGCCGCTATCGAGCCGAAGGTGTCGGCTATCACTCCCGTACCGGGTGGCGTAGGGCCTATGACCATCACCTGTCTGATGGAGAACACTATCGAGTGCTTCCTTCGCAAGATGAAGAAATAATAGGGTAGTCCCCTAACTAATAATGAGGCTGTCTAACTGCAAGTTAGCAGCCTCATTTTGCATATAAACACTCTTTAATTGAAAAAAATATCCCCTCTTTGTAATTTTTCACTCCCTTTTTGCGACTAATAGGTCAAACAGAAACAAAACAATGAAAGCTCAAACAAAAGAAGAACTATTTTGCGATGTAGTACACGCACACCGAAATATAATTTACAAGGTGTGCTACATCTATGCGCCAAAGGGGATGATTGAGGATTATTATCAGGAGGTGCTGAT
>JAFNXQ010000116.1 GCA_017383445.1 Alistipes sp. | reverse complement strand
TCATCAGGCCGTTGCATATGATACCTCTCGCGGGCATACTGCTCCAGATACTCATCATATTTGAGATTCTCGAACATGGTGCTATCCTCGCGAATGCGATTCAGATAGTGATCACGCTGCTCCTCCAAGCGTGAGATACGACGTTCGGTCTTAAAGAAGGTTACAAGGTTTCGCATAGTGAGCACGGCTGTATAGATAAAGATAACAGCCGTAACACCAAACCATATTTTACCACTCCACTTACCCTTCACGACCTTCGCTATTAAGGAATCTTCATAAACTTATGCGTCTGCACCGAGATACTCCACTTGGGATGCTGCTTGGCATACTCCACAATCTCGGGCATAATCTTGTCGAACACACTCCACTCCGGTTGCAGATAGAGGCGACAATAACGACCCACGCGTGCAGCGTTCTCCTCGGCCCACGCAAAATCCTCCTCCGTCTGAATAATAACCTTCAACTCGTGAGCACGTCCAAAAGCCTCGGCGAGAGGTGGCATCTGACGCTTCGGTGAGAGGCATACCCAATCGAAATCGCCACTGAACGGATGCGTGCCCGATGTTTCGAGGAATATCTCCAGTCCCCTCTCTCGCAACTTGCCGGTCAGCTCTGCCAGCGGATACAACAGCGGCTCGCCACCCGTGATGACAATGGCCTGTGCTGCACACTGCGAGGCACGTTCCACCACCACATCCACGTCGGTAGGAGGGAAGATCCTCGGATTCCAGGTATATTTGGCGTCACACCAGCGACAACCTACATCGCAACCACCCAAGCGGATGAAGTATGCCGGCTTGCCTGTATGAAAGCCCTCGCCCTGAATGGTGTAGAAATCCTCGACCAACGGGAGTTTGCGACCGCCTTCCAGCAACTCGTTATTCGTCAATGACATATATATCCTTCAAATTGCGTCCCAGCTGATTATAATCCAGACCGTAGCCTACGATAAACTCGTTGCCGATGCTGAAAACCTTATAGTCGATAGGATAGTCATAGAGGAACTTCTCTGGCTTGAAGAAGAGTGTACAGATAGCAATGCTGGCAGGCTTCTTCTCACGCAAATAAGCCAACAGATGGTTCATACTATGGCCCGTCTCAACGATATCCTCAACAATAATGATATCCTGACCCTCGATATCGAAATCCACACCCAGCTCCTGCTTAACCACGCCGGTAGATTGAGTACCCTCGTAAGATGAGAGCTTAACAAAAGCAAGGCGGTTATCGAAGTTAATCTTACGCACCAGATCACTCAAAAAGAGGAATGAGCCACTCAATACACCCAGAAAGACCGGAGTCTTACCCTGATAGCGAGCATCAAGCTCTCTGGCAACACTCTCAATGGCCTTATCAATGTCATTGGCAGGAATCATTACCTTAAATGTTTTATCCTGCAATTTTACCTTATCTGACATATATGTTTAGATATTTTGTAATGCTTTTGAATATATATTTTCAAACAAGCGGGTCTCTTCAACCCGCTTGCGTTACATATTACTTATTTATCAAGGATTTTACCTCCTCATAGACCGTCTGTCCGTTGTAACCGAACTTTTCGTCAAGCACCTTGAACGGAGCCGAGTAACCAAAGTGGTCGCAACCATGAATAAAGCCATTGTCACCCACCAGACCTCGCAGGTTGGTAGATAGACCCGACGTCATACCATAACGCACTACACCCTGTGGCAGGATGCTGTCCTGATATGACTTAGGCTGGTCGCGGAACAGACCCTCACTCGGAACACTGACAACGCGAACAGCTACGCCCTCCTTCTTCAACATCTCGGCACCCTCGATAAGGGTAGATACCTCCGAACCCGAAGCGAGCATAACCACATCAGCCTTGGCTGCATCCATAACGATATATGCACCCTTAACCGCCTGCTTTGCCTCCTCACGACGAGAGCAGCTCAACGCCGGCAAGCTCTTGATATTCTGACGTGAGAGAATCAACGCAACGGGACGCTTCTCCGACATAGCATACTGCCAAGCCACGGCTGTCTCCTCGGCATCGGCAGGACGCAAAACGACCATAGAACGTTCGCCCTGATGATTATGCAGATGCTCCATCAAGCGAATCTGCGTCTCGTGCTCGATAGGCTGATGTGTAGGTCCATCCTCGCCCACGCGGAATGAGTCGTGTGACCAGATGTAGATGACCTTCAATCGCATAAGTGCCGACATACGGATAGCCGGTTTCATATAGTCAGAGAATACGAAGAATGTACCACACGCCGGAATAACGCCACCATGCAGGGCCATACCATTCATCACACAAGCCATAGTAAGCTCGGCAACGCCTGCCTGGAAGAACTGACCCGTAAAGTCGCCCTTCGTGAAGGCCTTGGTCTTTTTCAGGAAGCCGTCGGTCTTGTCCGAATTACTCAAATCGGCCGAAGCAACAATCATATTCTCAACCGATTCGGCATAGACACCCAGCATCGTAGCTGATGCTGCACGGGTTGCCGTATCGGGCTTTATATCAATCTTGTGGTAATCAATTTCGGGAAGCTCACCAGAGAGGAACTGATTGAGTTTGCGAGAGAGTTCACGATTCTCTGCTCTCCAGTCTGTTTCCACCTGCTTACGCTCGGCAATCCACGCCTTCAACTCAATACGGCGTGACTCGTAGATATCTTTCGTCTCGGCAAAAACCTTGAAAGGCTCCTCTGCATCGCCACCCAAGTTGCGTACCGTAGCTGCCAAATCAGCACCGGCACCCGACAAAGGCTGTCCGTGAGTAGAGACCTTACCCTCAAAGCTCTCACCATCGGCACCCATAGCACCTTTGGCCATAATCGAGTGACCTATGATAAGCGTAGGCTTCTCGGTCTGTGCATTGGCCTGCAACAGTGCCTCACGCAACTGCTCAACATTATTTCCATCAGCCTCAACAACAAACCAGCCCCACGCTCGATACTTCGCAGCAACATCCTCGGTATCAATCTCATCAACCTTGGTAGATAACTGCACATTATTGGCATCGTAATACATAATGAGATTCGACAAACCGAGGTGACCGGCAATACGGCCAACACCCTGCGAAATCTCCTCCTGAACGGCACCATCAGAGATAAAGGCATAAGTCTTATGAGCCATCCACTCACCAAAGCGTGCGACCATAAATCTCTCGGCGATAGCAGCACCCAAAGCCATTGCGTGACCCTGACCCAACGGACCAGAGGTATTCTCCACGCCATGCATAACATCTACCTCGGGGTGACCCGGAGTGATGCTGCCCCACTGACGGAAGTTCTTCAAATCATCCATCGTGTAGTAGCCCGACAACATCAGAACCGAATACAACATCGGCGACATATGTCCCGGATCGAGGAACAGACGATCACGGAACGGATATGACGGATTCTCGGGATCATAACGCAAGAACTCCGTATAGAGCAGATTAATGAAATCGGCACCGCCCATAGCACCGCCCGGATGACCTGACTTGGCTTTTTCTACCATAGCCGCAGCCAAGATACGGATGTTATCGGCTGCCTTGTTGAGTTTTGAACTAGCGAACATATCTATATTGTTGTTGATTACTGACTTACCCAGCAATAAGAATGGTTACCTCCCATCTTATTATACAAATGTATAAAAAATTTCGTCTATATCACCATTTTTGCATAAAAAAATTGCGGCTCATAGCACTTTCTGCCACAAACCGCAACCAATCATCAGATAGCCTCTCGTAAGGCCAGGAAATTCGCACCCTCAATTCGCTTTTTAGCGTAGTCCAGTGTGAGGGAGAATTCTTGCTCTCCTGACGAAGGCACATCATACATAGCATCCATCATAATAGCCTCGCAGATTGAACGCAAGCCTCTCGCACCCAGCTTATATTCGTCGGCCTTCGCCACGATATAATCCAGCACATCGTCATCAATGGTCAGCTTTACGCCATCCATCGCAAAGAGTTGCTCATACTGTTTAACGATAGCATTCTTTGGCTCGGTGAGAATAGATCGCAGAGCCTCGCTACTCAATGGCTGCATATATGTCAGCACCGGCAGACGACCAACCAGCTCGGGAATGAGGCCAAACGACTTCAAATCCTGTGGCATAATATATTTCATCAGGTTATCCCTATCCACCTGCGACGAGAGCTGAACACCATATCCTATAGCACGCGTATTGAGGCGTTGAGCAATCTTCTTCTCTATGCCATCAAACGCACCTCCGCAGATAAACAAAATATCCTTGGTATTGACCTGAATAAACTTCTGGTCGGGATGCTTGCGACCTCCCTGTGGCGGTACATTCACAGTTGTACCCTCCAGAATCTTCAACAGAGCCTGCTGCACACCCTCGCCCGACACATCGCGTGTGATGCTCGGGTTATCACTCTTACGGGCAATCTTATCAATCTCGTCAATAAAGACGATACCTCTCTCGGCAGCCTTCACATCATAGTCCGCCACCTGCAACAGTCGCGACAGAATACTCTCTACATCTTCGCCGACATAACCCGCTTCGGTGAGTACTGTTGCATCGACAATAGTGAACGGAACATTCAACACGCGGGCGATAGTTCGTGCCATCAGGGTTTTTCCCGTACCCGTAGGGCCTACAAGCACTATGTTTGACTTATCAATCTCCACGTCACCCTGCTGACCCTGCTGACGGCTCAGCAAACGTTTGTAGTGATTATAAACCGCCACCGACATATAACGCTTGGCGTCGTCCTGCCCAATGACATACTCATCCAGTACTGCTTTTATCTGCTGCGGTTTGAGCAACTCGCCCATCTCGAACTTGGTTCCATGCTTTGATTTATGGCTATCTGCAGTGAGCTCGCTTTCGACAAGCATCTGATAACCTCTCTCAACGCAGACATTGCAGATGTTTGCCCCATCTGCACCCTGAAACATCAACGCAACATCCTGACGCTTGGCACCGCAAAAAGCACAACAATCTTCGCCACTGCGGTTCGTACCCTTATGTTTTTGTGCCATTTTTATCTTTTTCTCTTACCCAAAACCTGGTCAATAAGACCATACTCCTTTGCCTCGGCAGCCGACATCCAATAGTCGCGGTCAGCATCCTGTGCAATTTTCTCCACCGCCACGCCAGAGTGCTGCGAGAGAATATCATACAGCTCCTGCTTGGTCTTCAAAATCTCGCGGGCCGTAATCTCAATATCGGAAGCCTGACCCTGCACACCACCAAGTGGCTGATGAATCATCACACGAGAGTGAGGCAGTGCGGAACGCTTACCCTCGGCACCCGCTGTAAGCAGCACTGCACCCATTGACGCTGCCAGACCCGTACAGATTGTTGCTACATCACACGAGATGAGCTGCATGGTGTCGTAGATACCCAAACCGGCCGACACCGAGCCACCGGGAGAGTTGATATAAATCTGCACATCCTTCGCAGGATCCACCGACTCCAGGAAGAGCAACTGTGCCTGAATAATATTGGCTGCGTCGTCGTAGATAGGTGCCCCCAAAAAGATGATACGATCCATCATCAAGCGTGAAAAGACATCCATCGCTGCCACGTTCATCTGTCGCTCCTCGATGATTGTTGGCGACACATACGATGCCTGCAATGACTGGAAGTCATGCAGACGCTGACTGCTTATACCGCAATATCCGCGGGCATATTTTTCAAATTCACTCATAATCTATCGTCTGTTTATCAAATCAAAAATTGGACTCTGCAAACTTTACGCCCAGAGTCCAATTCGATAATATTATTGCACTTTTCCGACCTTACGATGCAGCACCATCGGGGCAACACCGCGGAGGGATATATTCAACCAATTAGTTCTCCTGTGCAAGCTTTGCGAACTCATCAGCCGACACAGCCTTGGTAGTAACCTTAACCTGTGACTTAACATACTCTACAACCTTTACCTCGTAGAGCTTCTCGTAAATCTTCTGTGCCTGCTCCTTGTTCTCCAGAATCTGATTTGAGAAGTTTGCAATCATCTCCTCGGGTGCAGAAGGCATACCATACTGTGCGAACTGTGCCTTTGCAAACTCCTTTGCCTCGGACTCGGCCTCCTCGGCTGAAACTGTGAGGTTTGCACCCTGGATGTAGTGCTTCTGCAAGTAGTTCCAGGTGAACATCTGTACGAAACCTGCAAAATCCTTCTCAATCTCCTCCTTTGAGAACTTACCCTCGTTGATTACATACAACCAACGCTTCAAGAACTCCTCAGGCATCTGCAATGCAGCCTTCTCCATAAGGAAGTTACGAACTCGGATTGTGAAGAGATAATCAGACTCGCGAGCAAGCTCCTTCTCAATCTCAGCAGAGAGGAATGTATTCAACTCCTCCTCACTCTTAACGTCACCTGCGGGGAACGCCATCTTGAAGAACTCCTCGTTGAGCTCGGGGTTAGCGAACTGACGAATCTGCTTAATCTCCAATGAGAATGCGGGATTTACACCCTCCAACTCATCCTCCTTAACCTGGAGAATAGAGGCACGCTGTGTAGCAGATGGGTAAAGCTCGTTAATGTTTACATCCATCTTATCGCCAACCTTCTTACCAATGAAAGGAGCACGCTCCTCGTCGCTCATTGAGATAAGACCTACGTAAGCATCCTCGATACGCATATCGCCATTGTCAAGTACTACTGTCAAAGCCTCATCCTTCTTTACCTCGTCAACATCTACCAAACGGCCATAACGACGCAAGTAGTTATCCTTATAGCCCTCGATCATCTTATCATCAACCTTGATAGAGTTGTAAGTGAGTTTATCCTTTGATGAGAGCTCTACCTCAACCTTGGGAGCCTCACCAATCTCAAACATAAACTCGTGCTCGGTGTTATTCTCGAAATCGAAATCACCCTGCTCCTCCGATGGGATAACATCACCTACGTAGTCGATACCCTCCTTCTGCAAGTACTCAAATACAGAGTTTGAAGCCACACGATATGACTGCTCTGCTACGGCACCCTTGCCATACATCTTACGCACTACGCCCATAGGCACCATACCCGGACGGAATCCAGGAATGTTAGCCTTACGCTTATAGTCGCGCAACATCTTATCTACGGCCTCACCGTAATCTGCCTCTGTAACGACAACCTTCAATAACGAGGTGCCCAATTCACGCTGTTCTCTGGTAATTTTCATAATGTTTTCTTATAACTTTTATCTTATTTTTGTTCTTTCTCTTCGCTTTTCGGAGTGCAAAGGTAATTAATTTTAATTAATTAATCGGCATAATTCG
>JAFNXQ010000115.1 GCA_017383445.1 Alistipes sp. | reverse complement strand
CACAGGCATTGCGTAAGCTCACAGCGAGCATCTCAAAGACCAAGACCGTATGTATCTTTATCAACCAGCTGCGTGACAAGATTGGCGTGGTTTATGGCAACCCCGAGACAACAACCGGTGGTAACGCATTGAAGTTCTACGCCAGCGTACGTATCGATATCCGCCGTGCTTCGGTCATTAAGGATGGCGAGGAGCAGTTGGGTACTCGCACAAAGGTAAAGGTCGTGAAGAACAAGGTAGCACCTCCATTCAAGCGTGCCGAGTTTGACATTATGTTTGGCGAGGGAATCTCAAAGATTGGCGAAATTGTTGATTTGGGTGTAGATTACGGTATCGTCAAGAAGTCTGGCTCATGGTTCTCTTATGGCGAGCAGAAGATTGGCCAGGGTCGCGATGCCGTCAAGGAGTTGCTCACAAACAACGAGGAGCTCCGCAACGAGATTGAGACGAAGTTGCGAGAGGCTATGAAGGCACAAAAATAAGAGTTATACGAACACCAACGCAAAAACGATTGTTTATGAACTATACTGCGGAGGATGAAGTTTTAATACAAAGTAAATGGGAAGAACTGGTGGAGTCTTGTAAAAAGATTTGCAAGAACGAAGCCGATTGGAATTTCATAAAACGAGCCTTCTTCTTGGCGAAGGAGGCTCACCAGGGGGTACGGCGCCGTTCGGGAGAGCCATACCTCCTGCATCCTATTGCAGTAGCACAGATAGTTGTAAGCGAGATAGGCCTCGGCGTGAAATCCGTCGTGGCTTCGTTGCTTCACGACGTAGTGGAGGATACAGACTACACCGTAGAGGATATGGAGCATATCTTTGGCCCTAAGATTGCCTCTATGGTCGATGGTCTGACAAAGATGTCGGGAGTGTTCAACGCCGACACATCACAGCAGGCAGAGTACTTCCGCAAGGTCTTGCTCACATTGTCGGACGACGTACGCGTGATTTTGATTAAGATTGCCGACCGCCTGCACAATATGCGTACGCTGGGCTCAATGCCGCAGAATAAGCAGATTAAAATCACGGGTGAGACAATCTATCTATTTGCTCCTCTGGCATATAGATTGGGGTTGTATGCGATTAAGACCGAGCTGGAAGATTTATGTATGAAGTACCGCTTCCCCAAGGAGTATGAGGAGATTCAGCGACAAATCAATGAGACATCGGCAGCCCGCGAGGAGTATATCCGCAAGTTCAATGCCCCAATAATTGAGGCACTCGACAGAAACGGCTTCAAATATGAGATTTCGGGCCGAATAAAGAGTGTCTATTCAATCTGGACAAAGATGATGCGTAAGCAGATTCCGTTCTCGGAGATTTACGATCTGTTTGCCATTCGTATCGTGTTCCAGCCGACAGACTTCCCATCAGAGAAGACCCAATGCTGGCAGATATATTCGTCTATTACAGACATTTACACCCCCAAACCCGACCGCTTACGAGATTGGATCAGCATTCCGAAGGCCAATGGATATGAGGCATTACACTCAACCGTAATGGGCCCCGACGGAATATGGGTGGAGGTACAGATACGCACACAGCGTATGGAGGATGTTGCAGAGAGAGGATTTGCTGCACACTGGAAGTATAAGCACGCAACAATCTCGCACGACGAGGATGAGTTTGACAAGTGGTTGAAGATGATTCGCACGGCTTTGGATAGCCCGACACAGAATGCCATTGACTTCTTGGACAACTTTAAGTTATCGCTATATACGTCTGAAATAGCAGTATTTACACCCAAAGGCGAAGCTCGTCACCTGCCTTATGGAGCCACGGCCCTCGACTTTGCTTATGATGTACATACCAAGATTGGAAATGGTGCAATAGGTGCCAAAATCAACCATAAAATTGCCCCCATAACAACGCAGTTGAGCAGCGGTGACCAGGTGGAGATTATTACCGCCGAGTCTGCTCGCCCAAAGGCCGAGTGGCTGGAGTTTGTCATCACAGCCAAAGCAAAGCAGGCCATAAAGAACTTCCTCAAAAGAGAACAGGAGCATAATCTGCAACGAGGCCTACAAATGCTTGACGATCGTCTTGCACAGCTAAATATTACCCCTAATCACCGCGTAATTCGCAAGTTGATAGAGGCTTACGAGTGCTCAAACAAAGACGAACTATACACAAAGATAGGCGCCGGCATCGTGTCGCTGGACAACCTGGAGAAGATCGTAAAGACCAACTCCAAGAATAAGATTTTGAAGTTCTGGACTCTCTTTATCAAAGATAGCAACAACGATAACGAGAAAGAGGCCGAGAGCAACCAAAACAACGACATCAGCAAACAAAAGAGCAGCCCCGACAACCAGCACTTGGTCATCGCAGAGTGTTGCCGTCCGCTGCCCGGCGATAGTGTAGTGGGGTATAGAGATCCTGTAACTCACCAGATTATCGTACACAAGGCCACTTGCGACGAACTTAACCGCCTGGCATCACAACGAGGCGATTGTATCGTCAAAGAGGCCATACAGTGGTCACAATACAAGACTCAATCATCGTTAGCAACAATCGAGGTCGTAGGCATTGACCGCATGGGATTGCTTATCGACTTAACAAACGTCATAACAAACGATTTCAGCGTCAATATGCGGCAGGTAAACATTCAGACCCACGACGGCATATTCGAGGGAACATTAAGCCTGTATGTACGCGATGCGGAGAGTCTGAACGCCATCCTTGACCGAATGCGACGCATCAAGGGTATGGAGAGTGTTAAACGACTGGATTAACAACGAATATGGACAATTTCTGGATATTTTTGGTAATAGCAGGTGCCATCATATCATTTGCACGCAAAGAGGATAAAGCTCGCAAAAAGCAGGGCAGTGCAGGGCAGATGCCCCCACAGGAGACCCCGAAAGCCGAGCTGGAACGTCAATTGCGTGAAATATTCGGAGGAGAAACGCTTGTAAAGCCGGCCTCAAAGGCAAAAAAAGAGCCTGCAAAAGCAGGCTCTT
>JAFNXQ010000114.1 GCA_017383445.1 Alistipes sp. | reverse complement strand
GGCGGTTTGAAATGGTAATCTCGTCAAGTGTCAGACCTACGGCAATCTTCGCCGTAACGCGGGCAATCGGGAAGCCACTCGCCTTTGAAGCCAGAGCCGAAGAACGTGACACGCGAGGATTAACCTCGATGATATAGTACTTAAACGAGAGTGGATCCAATGCAAACTGAACATTGCAGCCACCCTCAATCTTCAGGGCACGGATAATCTTCAATGCACTGCCACGCAACAACTGATACTCCTTGTCGGTAAGGGTCTGTGCAGGAGCTACGACCATCGAGTCGCCCGTATGAATACCCACAGGGTCGATATTCTCCATACTACAAATTGCAATAGAGGTGTCGTTCTTGTCACGCATAACCTCGAACTCAATCTCCTTGTAACCCTTGATACTCTTCTCGACCAGCACCTGATGCACGGGTGAAAGAATAAGGGCATTACGCATAATCTCGCGTAACTCCTCCTCATTGTCGGCGAAACCGCCACCCGTACCACCAAGCGTAAAGGCAGGACGCAACACAACGGGGTAACCAATATGTTCGGCAGCCTTAACACCATCCTCCATTGTATTCACAACAACCGAAGGCAACACAGGCTCGCCAATACCGATACACAACTCCTTGAAGAGCTCTCTATCCTCGGCCTTCTCGATACTCTCGAACGATGTACCAAGAATCTCAACATGACACTCGTCCAAAATACCCTTCTTGGCAAGCTGCACAGCCAGGTTCAGACCTGTCTGACCACCCAAACCGGGGACAATGGCATCGGGACGTTCATAGCGAACAATCTTCGCCACATATTCCAGCGTCAAAGGCTCCATATAGACCTTATCGGCGATGTTGGTGTCAGTCATAATCGTTGCGGGGTTTGAGTTCACGAGAATTACCTCATAACCTTCCTCCTTCAATGCCAGACACGCCTGTGTACCTGCATAGTCGAACTCTGCGGCCTGACCAATGACAATCGGACCAGAGCCGATTACCATAACCTTCTTTATATCTGTTCTTTTAGGCATTTTGTTTCTCCTCCATCAGTTTAATGAATTTATCGAAAAGGTATACGCTATCCTGCGGACCAGGAGCACTCTCTGGGTGGAACTGCACGCCATACACCTTATCGGCAACGCACTCAACACCCTCCACCGAGCCATCGGGGATATTAACGTGGGTAATGCTCAGATTGGTACCCTTCACAGACTCTGCAACAACCTCGTAGCTATGATTCTGTGCCGTCATATCGATTCTTCCCGTAGCCACATCCTTCACAGCCGCTCCGCCGTGATGGCCACACTTCATCTTTCTAATCTCGGCACCATAAGCCAAAGCAATAACCTGCATACCCAGCGAAATACCAAACACAGGAATACGACCCTTGACAGCCTTGACCATCTCCACAATCTGCGGCAACTCCTCCGGACTGCCAGGACCATTCGACAGGAAGATACCATCGGGGTTGAATGCCAGAATGTCATCCAGCGTAGCATCGAACGGCACAACCGTTACATTGCAACCACGAGAGTTAAAGTGGCTGATGATGCTATGCTTGATACCGCAATCTACTGCCACGATATCGTACTTATGAT
Organism: Alistipes sp.; assembly: GCA_017383445.1. GTDB lineage: Bacteria > Bacteroidota > Bacteroidia > Bacteroidales > Rikenellaceae > Alistipes. The sequence goes on along the minus strand of JAFNXQ010000114.1, from coordinate 7,726 downwards.
TGGGTGTACGCGAGAACCAACGTTTGCGGCTGCTCACCTGCTCAACCTGCTTCTCGGGCAGCGGGGTAGCCTTAATCAGGGCCAAAGCCTCATCAGTAGGTTTATCGGCGGCTACGATAGCTGCTCGCTGTGAGCCCTCCTCGCGGATGATACGTACAATCATTCGAGTATCCACGCCCGCAATGCAGGGGATACCTTGCTCGTCAAGAGTCTCGGAGAAGGTCTTGGTGTAGCGGAAGTTACTCGGGTTCTCGTTACACTCACGCACAACCATACCGCTTACCAACGACTGCTTCGATTCGAAGTCTTCATCCGTAATGCCGTAATTACCAATCAGAGGGTAGGCCATAACGACTATCTGACCCAGACACGAAGGATCAGAGATAATCTCCTGATAGCCCACAACCGAAGTATTGAAAACAATCTCACCAACGCGTTCCACATCGGCACCATAGCCGTAGCCGTAGAACTCGCGGCCGTTTTCAAGGACTAATTTTTTTGTAAAAGGTTTCATCGCAATTTATTGATTTATACTAATTTTCTCATTTTCTATCTCTCATAGACAATCTTGCCATCAACCATCGTAAGACAGCACTCGCCCCACAAATGCCACCCCTCAAATGGTGTCGCATGGCCTTTTGACAGGAACTTTTCGGGTTCTACATTCCACTCGGCCGCAAGATCAAAGACCGCAACATCGGCCTTTTCGCCCTCCATAAGGCCACCTCCCAGACCAAATATACGGCGAGGTGCTTCGGCCATTACGTCAATAGCCTTTTCCAGCGAGATAACACCCTTACGCACCAGATGCGTATAGATAACAGCAAACGATGTTTCCAGACCCACAACGCCCATAGCACTCAACTCCAGGCCTCGAGACTTCTCCTCTGCCGTGTGAGGTGCGTGGTCGGTCGCCACAACATCTATCGTTCCATCCTGCAAACCCTCAATCAGAGCATCTCTGTCAGCGGCTGAACGAATCGGGGGATTCATCTTGAAGCGACCATCCTCCCGCAAGTCCATATCACACATCGTAAGGTAGTGGGGACCCGTTTCGCAAGTAATCTTCACGCCACGACACTTCGCTTCACGAATCAGTGCTACACTCTCCTTTGTCGAGATATGACAGACGTGATAACGACAATCGGCCTCGCCGGCAAGCTCTATATCGCGCTTAATCTGTGCCCACTCACTCTCCGAGCAAATACCTCGGTGGCCGTGCTGTGCAGCATACTCGCCATCGTGGATATAACCCTTACGCAACAGAGCATCGACCTCACAATGTGCAGCGATAATAGCATTGTTCTTTGCCGCCTCGGCCATAGCCTGACGCATAACATCTTCACTCTGCACGCCGCTGCCATCATCCGAGAAGCCCGCAACCAGAGGTGTCAATGCTGCGAAATCCACCAGCTCACGACCATATCTTTCGCGAGTGATTGTGGCGTAGGGCAGCACCTTAATCTTCGCATCGCGTTTGATTATATCAAGCTGCGTCTGTAGATTCTCCAACGAGTCGGGAGCCGGTGCAAGGTTTGGCATAGCACACACCGTCGTAAAACCTCCGTGTGCCGCAGCCATAGTTCCCGTAGCAATGGTCTCCTTGGCCGAGAAACCAGGTTCTCGCAGATGGACGTGCAAATCGACCAGTCCGGCAACAACAATTCGTCCGGAGCAATCTATCACTTTATCGCCCTCACAAGGCTCAATGTCGGCGGCTATACACTCTATGTCAGAGCCTTTGATGGCTACATCCAAACGAGCCGACGAGCCACATCTGACCACCGTTCCGCCTTTGAGTATCAATCTTTCACACGTCATATACCTACACAAAAAAGGCGACTAAAATAGCCGCCAGTATCTCAATTAAAATAAACAGTAACAGAATTAAAAACAGAAACAACATCAAAACAAGAGGGATAATCACTCTTTCGACACTCGGCCGACTGCAACACGCTGAAATATTCGTTTTGCGGGGTGTTATGTACCTGTTTTGTCATATATCGTTCGGTTTTGGCAAAGGTAAGAAAAAAAAATCAATTACAACCTTTTTTCTCGCCTTTTTTACACCTGCGTATGACAAAAATTTTCACCTCAATTAAAAGACTACTCTTACGCCCAACTGCATATGCCAACGAGAAAGCAAATCACTCGGCAGAATAGTCGCATTAGTGAATTGATAGACAGGGGTATTATCCTCCATACGCACTATATTCACAGGCTGCTGTCGCCAGCCAGACACATTGTAATAGCTTCCCCAGTGGCGACAGATAAGATTACCCAGATTCATCACATCAAGCGAGAGTTCCAGCTTTCGGCCTGTCGTGCGGCCAAAATAAAATCCATGCGAGAGATGCAAATCCAAACGATGCTCCACAGGTGTCTGCATAGCATTCCTCTCGGCAAAAGAGCCACGATGCGAACGCAGATACTCGCTGTCGTTGATAAAGTCATTCCAGCGTGATGCCGACTTATCATCAGCGAACGTCATACGACCCAACTCCTCCTCGGTAGGGATATACATCAGCGTAGAGCCAAACACGCCATCGCCATTGAAATCCACCGTCTCGCCAAAGCACAGCGAGTAACGCTGTCCCGACTGCAACTGATAGACAAGCGACGCCGCAACATCAAAGAGTGGAGCATAACGCTTGCGATAGGTTGCCATAACCGACAGTTTATGAGGCACATTATAAGCCGAAATACCCATCTCCTCGGCATTCAGATCCACGCCATAACCTCGTGTCCAGTTCGTCGAAGAGGATGTCGAAGGGACATCACACACAGCATAGGCACCTGCATAGGCATACGATGCCGCCAGCGACAGTCCGAATGGGAAAATCTTTGACACGCTACCCGAAATAACATAAGAGTAACCCTTTGAGGTGTTCTCCATATAATATATAGCCGAGTAGTCGTTTGTCGTACGCGTAAAAGCGGGGTAGGCTCCCGATGACAACTCTCCGTCCGCAGAGGGCACAGCATAGATGACATCCGCCGTTCTCTCTATCGCAAGGTTACGGAATCGCACATTCTGCAACGTCTTGGTATATAATACGTCACCACGCAGCGACCAGCCGTTATTCCACACAAACTCGCCGGAAAGACTCGCTTTGAGATTTTGCGGGTAACGGAACTCATCATCCATAGCGTTGAGCATAAAGCTCGTATTTGACAATGTCGTAGGCTCCGGTGTAGGTGTAAATGGAGCCGCACTACCCACAACCTCGCCATTCTCGAAAGCACCCGTCAGACGCAGACCCTTCTGCTCGACGCCTGTATTGGAGTAGTTATTCACAACCCACACGAAAGGCACCTGCCCCGTGAATATACCGACACCACCCTCGACAGAGAGCCTGCCGACAGCGTAACTCTTCTCCCACGAAAGACCCACGCGGGGCGACAGAAGCAGATGAGCTCGCGGCACATCACCTATGCGTATGCCGTAACGCTTCGCTATCTCGCCACCATTAAACCCATCGTTGGGCGTAGGAGTATTGAATATCAGTGGCAGGGTAGCACGCACGCCATAGGTAAGCGTCAAGCCTCGACCCAAATCCCAGTTATCCTGTGCATAGAGATTGATTTCGGCAGCCTTGAAACTAGGTCCCCACTGCGTTGTTCCCGTAACTGCCGGATCGGTATAGTTATACTCATACATAGCCGCCATATCGCGTTCAAAATCGGCTACGGAGTTGTATGTGTATGTTCCGAAGGCGTTAGCGAGATAGCGATTGTGGATATTATAAAACTCGTTATGCGTACCAAATGTAAACGAGTGTGCCTTATACTCCCAGGTGAGGTCGTCAGCCACTGTCAGCACATCCTGACTCAACGCATTCACACCCGCATAGCGATTGTTGCCTATATTAACCGTAACATTGCCGTCAAGGCCTGTATTTTTGATTATCACACTCGGAAAAGCACCCTTCACATCGCCCTCACGACCATCGTCGACACGCGAATATCCCACTCGCAGTGCGTTGTGCAGATGCTCCGATATACGCGAGTTAAGCGTTATGGCAACGTGATGAGCCGTACTGTAATTGGCGTACCCGGAACCACAGAACGTAAACGAGGTCAGCGAGTTGCCATACTCCTCGGCACGAGCATCCAGCAGACTGTAGCTCACCGACAGATGATTTCTCGAATCGATATACCAGTCCAGTGCAGCCATCAGCGAAACGGCACGCTGCTCGACATCGCGACCCTTCACGCCTCCGCCATCGTAGCCCGTAAGGCTCTCGTATCTCTCCGAGATGCGTCGCAGCTCCTCCGTATTGAGTCTTGCACCGGCAAAACCCTCATAATATGACGAAGGCGAACTCTCTCTGTTATACTCACCCGAGAGGAAGAAAAATAATTTATCCTTTACGATAGGGCCACCCAGCGTCACACCATAGACCTGCGTCGCCTGCTCGGCAAGCTTCTCGCGTTTTTCGACATCACGGCCAGCCGTTGTGCCGTAGAAGTTCTGATTATTATAATAGGTGTAGGCACTGCCACGAAACTCATTTGTTCCCGTCTTGGTTATGGCATTTATCTCGCCACCACCGAAGCCACTCATTCGCACATCAAACGGAGCCACCGATACCTCTATCTGCTCGATAGCATCCAGCGAAACGGGATTGGCATTCGACAATCCTCCATTTGTTCCTGACGATGACAGACCATACATATCATTATTTGCCACGCCATTGACTCTGAATGCATTATAACGATTAGCCACACCTCCGTACGACATTCCGCCCGTCTTGGTAGCTATGGCCTGCGGCGTAAGGCGGACCACATCATACAGTGAACGCGACACCGAAGGCAGCAGGGAAATAGTCTGCTCGTCAAAGTCACGAACAACACCCGACATCTTTACGGGTGATGCCTCCACAACAACCTCTCCGACGGAGGTTGCACTCTCCTTCAATACTATGCGTTCGCTACGAACTTCGCCCAAACGCAATACCACACTCTCACGACACGAAGTCATATATCCGAGATATTCCACCGTCAGGCGATATCCATCGCCGGGACGAACGCCATGAATAGCAAAACGGCCATCGGCATCCGAAACGGCAGTGTAGCTCACCCCCGATGCCGGATGCTCCAACAGCAGAGTAGCACCAACCAGTGCATCGCCGTCAGATGCCTGCACGACACCTCGCAACGAAGAAGTTGAAATTTGAGCCACAGCAGAAAATATGGCACAAACACATAATACTATCGTAATGATAATCTTTTTCATAAACAACATATTACACCATCCATATAAACCAATGCTTTAATCTTTTCAGCCGCTTGTCAGCGACTATTTTCACAACAATCGCAACCCGTTTTACAGATGATTGGGTGCAAATATACTAAAAAAAGAGACGGACAAAGAGCAAAATATTACTATTTTTGCACCGTAATCAAATAATATGGACATAATAGTACAATTCCTTGTCGATTGGGGATACATCGGACTCTTCATTGCAGCGGTGCTGGCCGGAAGCATATTTCCGTTCAGCTCGGAGGTAGTACTCACCGTACTGGTACAGATGGGTGCCGACCCCTGGCTATGCCTTATCTCCGCCACCATAGGCAACACTTTGGGCGGACTTGTATGCTACTGGCTCGGTTGGTTAGGCAAACCCGAATGGATCGAAAAATGGCTGAGAGTAGATAAGGCGAAATTAGACAAGGTGTCGGGCTTTGTCAAGCGTTATGGTGCATGGATGGGCTTTTTCGGCGTTCTTCCGTGGGTAGGCGAGGCTATAATCGTGCTACTCGGACTGATGCGTTCAAATTTGTGGCTCACCACAATAACGATGTTTTTAGGCAAAGGCATCCGCTATGCGGTCATTATCTTCGCCTTGCAGGGCATAAATTCACTGTTTTAATCTTTTTTCGGCTCTCCGCCATACCCAGCGGCATACTAAAAGGGCCGTTCAGCCGTTAGCCTTACGGCGAAAATCGACGACAATATCGTCACAATATTGGCCCGAAATCAAAAATATTTGATTTTAGAGGCTCTATGTCGTAAGTTTTTGGTATATTTGCGGATAATTATTTTGATAAACTATATTTAAGCGTACTATATGAAAACCCTTTTCAAAAGCGTTTTTTCTCTACTTGCAGTTGCAACCATTTGTCTTTCAGCACTATCGTCTTGCAAGGGCGAGGACGAGGTTTATGATTTTGTCTTTGATATTCCCGGCAGTATCGTAACCGAGCCGGGTGCGACAATAGAGATGCCTTTCACGGCCTGCAACATTACATCTATCTCAACATCATCAAAACCCGAGGGTTGGACGGTGAAGAGCATCGATATGCAGGAGTGGATTATCACAATCGTTGCTCCCGAAAAATATGCCTCAGAAGATAACTCAATCGAGGAGAATGGCACTTTGACGCTGGTGGGCTATACCGCAGCCGGCACAACAGTCAAGGCTTCGGCTTATCTTTCGCTGCTTCGCGAGGACATTGACCTTACAGAGGCTCCTTCAAACTCTTACGCCATCTCACAGAAGGATACCCGCTATACAATCGATGTTACACGCTGTGGCGAGATGGGCAACGCAATCAACCCCGCACGCGTGGATTTGCTGTGGCAGAGTGAGAAGGATTTCGTGCAGTACTTTGGCTACACACCCAACGAGGGCACTTTCACATTCTTCGTAGGTCACGAGGAGATTACCAACGATGAGGGCGATGTTATCGACACTCGTATTCCTGCCGGCAATGCGGTTGTGGCGGCATACGACAATAACGACAAGATTATCTGGAGCTGGCATATATGGGCCACTGACGGCGACATTAACGACAATGCAATAACCGCATCAAACGGTGTTGTCTTTATGGATCGTAACCTCGGTGCTTATAGCAATCCCAATGGTTCAACCGATGCTGACGAGATATTCAACGGCTATGGTATGTACTACCAGTGGGGCCGCAAGGATCCGTTCTATCGCCCTTACGACTACGCATTTAAGGGCAATACCGACAAGACTGTATATTCAGCCACAAACACCACCGTTCGCTTCAAATACGCCGATGCGGAGAAATACGACGAAGCCGGCTCGATGGAGTTTGCAATACAGAACCCGACAATTTTCGTGCGTGGCTCAAAGGATAACGACTACGACTGGCTCTACAACGAGCATTGTAACGACCTGTGGGGCGACAAGGCCACCAAGAGTCAATATGACCCCTGTCCAAAAGGTTGGCGTCTGCCCAGCGAGGATAGCTTCGATGTTTTCGATATCGCAGAGGATGAGGACGCTGCAGCATCTGCCGATGTGCGTGCCCGTTACGGATGGACACTCGTTGATAAGGAGTCGGGGGTGAAGATGTTTATGCCTGCGGCTGGCCGTAAGAGTTTTGAGACCGGTGTATTTACCAATATGAGTGATTATGGCACAGACTCTTCGCCACTTCCTTGGATTGGCTATTACTGGACAAATAGTGCTGACAAGGCCGAGGGCGTAGCAGCCTATTCACTCTATTTCGATCTTAACAACACGCGTGCAGTTAACAACCACTACCAGCCCAACAAGGTGATGTATCGTGCAAATGCAATGCAGGTACGTTGCGTAAGAGAGTAGGGCAAGTTTATAGAATCAAACAATAAGGGCGTTCTCTTTCGGGAACGCCCTTATTATTTGCTTATCGCAACGCAACTACTTCTTATCACTCTTTGAGATTGCGTCACGCATCTGGGTATCGGCCATGATGTTCTTCATCTTGTAGT
>JAFNXQ010000113.1 GCA_017383445.1 Alistipes sp. | reverse complement strand
GCCATGCATAACATAAAACTCAACACCAAAAGAGTTTTCTTCCTCAACATATATCAAACTTATTTATTCCGGAATTACTGATTTACAAAGGTAACTATTTTGAACCAATTTACACAACATAGGAACGATTATTGTCAGTGGCTTATTGTGAATATTTCACAATAACGTTCTATAACCATCACTTTTAACAGATTCAACTATGAACAACATTCAAAAAGTTACCGTCGTCCTTCGCAACGGACGATTCCGTCTGGCAGAGTCGGCAAAGGCCGATGACCTCAATCCCAAAGCGTTGATATTGTGTGCCGCTGCCGAGTGTGCCGGCTATACCATTATGAGCCTTCTGCAAAAGCATCACATCTCGCCAAAATCCATTGAGATAACGGCCCGCGGAAGCCTAAACACAATGGTTCTGCAACCCATAAGCCAATACGAGCAGTTCGACATCGCCTACAATGTGGAGTGCCGCAACATAGGCGATCAGGAGGCTGTCAGCGAGGCAGTATTGGAGGCACACAACGAAAAATGCGGAGTCATAGCAATGCTCCGCAAAATAGCCCCCGTATCACACGAGATATCTGTTATCAGCACCGATTAGGTCTAATCGGTTGCTGTAAGATGCTTATATTCCGACACCGCCACCGCATAGTTAAACCGTGCGGTGATGGCGTTGGTATAGATTTGAATCCAGCTTATCTGTGCCTGCAATACCTCCAGAATCGTCGCTTTGCCCTCCTGATAGGAGTAGGTTGAGATAGAGAGGTTTTCACTCGCTATATCGAGGTTTCGCAACGACGACTGCATCTGCGAATAACTGCTCACCAGGGCACTCCATCCGTCAGCCTCCTCCTGCTCCACATCATCACGCTGCTGTTCCCATAGATTGTAGGCCATACGGTAATCATATTTTGCCGATGCTACAGCTTGCTTACGTTCGCCCCAATGAAATATCGGAACACTGACACCCAGCATAATCGATGCATCGAGATAGGTATGCCCCTTAATATTGGGCGAAAAAGTCTGCCACGAACCTCCGACTCCGACATACATATTCGGCCAAAGCGATGCTCGCGTCACATCGACACCATACTCGGCAGCCTTAACCCGCCACGCCATGGCCTGTATATCGGGACGATGTTCAATAATCTCGGTGTATGACACTCTCTGCGGCATAGGTATCGTATCGGTAATTGACTGTGCCAGCTCAACGACCATCGGCTCGTGCCAGCCGCCCAGATTATTGAATTTATGCAGAGCCTTTTCACACTCGGACTGCATTACTATCTGCGAATATTCGGCCTCACTCAAACGAGCCTCCACCTGCAACAAATCACCCTTTGCCACATAGCCCTCATCATATCGGTTTTTTACCACATTATAGAGTGAACGAATTATATCGACATAGTGGTCGGTAGCAGCCTTATAGAGTTGTGTTGCAGAGACTTGCCAATAGGCATAATCAGCCTCGTAAAGCATATCCAGCCTAATGGACTGAGCCTCCTCACGACTCACATTATAATCACTCTTTGCCTGACGCCATGAGGCCCTCACGCCGCCACCGGCATATATCGTCTGCGAGAGTGTCGGGGTGATGGAAAAGCCCCACAATTTTCCATTCCCATCACGACGGAAATTCTTTGTAAAGGAGCCATCTGCCGACACATCCGGCAAGAATCCGGCATACTCTTTTTTTACCACAGATGCCGATTGATCAATTTTGATAATTGAGTTTGCGACCTCAGTGCTTGCCGCATAGACACTGTCACGATAAGCCTGCAAGGTCATCTGTCCCTGCACCGACAATTGCAACATAACTGCAAATAGTAAAAGAATTGTTTTTTTCATACCAAGCATATTGATTTTGAAACTACCTATTTGAAACGTAACTCTTTGATATTGTAAAATATGGCATACACCACCGGCAGTATAAGCATCGTAAGTAGCGTTGCCACAAACAGACCTCCCATAATCGTTGCCGCCATAGACCTGAACAACGAGTCAAAAAGCAACGGGATAAGTGCCAGGATGGTAGTTATGGAGGCCAGAAGAACCGGCTGCAATCTCTCCTTCGCTGCACCAACTACCGCATCGTAAGGCGATATGCCTGACTGTCGCTTTTCGTTGATTGACGAGAGCAGAATGACAGCATTTTTCACATTCATCCCCAGCAGACCGAGCAGACCAAGCAACGAAAAGAAGTCAAACTGGCTACCCGTAATCAGCAGACCGCCGACAACGCCTATAAAAATCAGCGGTACCATAAGCAGAACAACTATCGGATCGCGATAGTTTCCGAACAGAAGGAGCAGAATCACGAAAATAAGCACCAGCGTCAGCGGCATATTGGCCGCCAGGGCCCGATTTGACTCTGCCTGCGACTCTGCCTCGCCAAAGATTTTCAAGCGGTAGCCTTCGGGAATAGCGACCTCTCGCTGCACCCGCCCAAGCAGACGGTCAAGCAGCCGCTGCGTATTCTCACCATCGGCAGGGTCGCACTGGGCCTTCATAACTCGCTGTCGATTATACTGTTCTATGACGCCCAAGCGATAGTCGAAATTGAAATAGTTGCTCGCCTGCTCGATTGAATAGACCCGTCCACGCTGCGAAAATATCGGCAGAGATTGCAGGTTTGAGAGGTTGAAATCTGCCATCGCATCGTCCTTCAACATTATAGGCACAAGTTCGTCACCCTGCCTGAAATCGGCCATATAATAGCCCTGCGTTGCAAGGTTTATCCATTGAGCCATACGGCTGCGGCTGACGCCTATGCGTTGTCCTTTGATTTGCGAATATACAGGCAGCCACGTCGGGATACGATTACCCCAGCTGTTGCGGATATTTGTCGCACCCTCATCCTGCCACATTATCTGCTCCACACGTTGCGTCAGTGCCAGAAGGGTATCGATATTGCTTCCGACAAAGCCTATCTCGATAGTGGCATCGGGCACGGGTGAGAGCTTAAACAACGATGAACGAAACCACACATCGGGGCAGGAATCCGCCACAAATCTGTCAAGACGGCCCTTGACCTTTGCCGCCGCTGATTTACGATTGACCTCAACAAGAATATTTCCATAATTTGGTCTTCCCGCAACGCTGCTACTTGCCAGATAGTAACGCAGAGGAGTTGTTCCCGCCGTAGTGGATACCCGCACCACCTCAGGCTGACGATGCAACCATTCGGTCATAGCCGTAAGATTGGCATCCATAGCCGAGATGTCGTACCCCTCGGGAAGAATTACATCGGCACGGAAATAGGGTTTGGAGAGTTGCGGAAAGAAGTTCTGTGGCATAAAACTCATTGCACACATCGAGGCAAAGAATAGAGCAACAGCCCCAATAGTCACTATCCAGCGATGCCGCAAAGCCCCTCGCAGTGCCTTGTCAAACCACTTGAAGCGGGAATCTTCGCCCACGGAGTCTGTCGGTCGCAATATCCTGACTCCAAGTACAGGCACCTGCGTCATTGCAAGCACCCAGCTCAACATCAGCGACAGCGAGATGACAATAAAAAGAGGCTTTACAATCTCGGCTACCGACGACGGAGCCAAATAGAGTGGCAGAAACGATAATATGGCTATAAGCGTAGCTCCGAGCAGTCCCCACTTCGGACCATCGGCACCCTGCACAATAGCCTCACGCATCCCCAAGCCCCGTTTCACGCCATTCAGGGCATTATCGGTAACGACAATGGCGTTATCGACCAACATTCCCATAGCGATAATAAAGCCCGCAAGCGATGTGCGATTGATACCCTCGCCTATCATATACATAGCGAGCATCGTGCCGCCTATGGTAAATATCAGCGACGAGCCTATAAGCACCCCACTCCGCAATCCCATAGCCAGCATTATGACCGCTATGACGATAGCCACCGACTCCAGCAGATTCAGCATAAACGAGAGATTAGCTTCGCGGGCAATTCTATCTTCGGGATATAGCTCCACGACTTCCATCCCCAACGGCATCTCGGCGGACATCTGGCGAAGCACTCGGCTCACCTCGTCGCCCACAGCCACCACATCGGCATCGGCCGAGGATGATATACCAATACCCACGGCACGTTCTCCATCCACACGCATAACGACAGACGGCGGCGAGAGGTAATCCTGCTCTATTCTCGCAATGTCGCCCAAGCGAAACTGCCTGCCATCGGCGGTCATAAGCAGCTGGTCTGCAATGTCATCTATCGAGGTATAGACGCTTGTTTCCAAGATTTTCACCACTATCTCATCGGCCACCACCTCGCCACTATTCACAACGGCATTCTGCTGGTTCATAGCCGCAATAATCATCTCGGGCGTGATGGCGAAATTGGCCAGCACAGAACGCGTGAGATAGATATTTATGACAGGCATCTGCTCGCCCATCAGAGCCACCTTTTCGACACCCTCAATCGTGACTACCTCCCGCTTTATCTGCTGTGCCCAGCGGCGTATCTCACTCCACGAGAAGCCCTCGTCGGCAACCAAACCATAATAGAGTCCATAGACATCCCCAAAGTCGTCATTAACGCGTATCTGCCCCACATCGGGCGGCAACTGCGACGAAATGTTCATCACTTTGCGACGTAGCTCGTCCCATAGTTGAGGAATCTCCTCGGCACGCGTACCGGCCTCCAGCTCCACGACAATCTTCGACTCTCCATAGTACGACTCGGAGGTTATCTTCTTAATCTTTCGCATCGATTGCAGCTCGCGGGCCAACGGCTCCGACACCAACTCCTCGACCTCCAAAGGAGTAGCACCAGCATAGGTACAGGTCACCACGGCACTCTTCAGAACAAAGGTGGAGTCCTCCTTTTTGCCCATCTTCAGGAATGACCACACGCCACCCACGATGAAAAGCACAAGTACGAACCATACGACGCTGCTTTTACGCAGAGAATATTCAGCAACAGACATAGGCTCAATCGTTTATAACTTTTACCTCAACGCCCTCCTGCAGTTTATACACTCCCGCAGTCACCACCTTCTCGCCCTCTCGCAGGCCAGAAATCACAACAACCATATCGCGTCCGAAGATATCACCCAGCACAACACGTCTTCGTTCCACGCGATTATCTCCACCCACTACCCATACGAAGGTGCCACCCATAGCCGGAGCATATATTGCCGACAACGGAACAGACAAGCGTTGTGGGTCGTCCTCCTCGCTACGCATAGTAATCTGACAGGTCATACCGGGCGATATGCCATAGAGTTCGCTATCGGTCTTTGATATCTTCAACGCAACGGGAAAGCCCGACGCATCGGACGAAGTTTTGGCGTATTTATGCAGACGAGCATTAAAGCGGCGATTGGGAATATTGTCAAACGTCACCGAAAATCGGGTCGTTGTATCAGAGAGCAGAGGAAGACTCTTTTCGGGCATCGTAAACTCTACGGTCGTGCTGCGAGGATTTACAAGACGGAGAATGGTCTCACCCGCCTGCACTCGCTGATAAACATCGACATAAACCCTCTCTATTACGCCATCAAACGGAGCTCGCAGTTTGGTGTCAGAGAAGAGGTCTTTGGTATTTTCATAGGTCGATTTAGCCCGCACAAAAGAGGCCTCCGAAGCCTCGAACTCCTGTCGTGATACCGCTTCGTGCTCCATCAGGCGTTTCATTCTCTCGTACTGCGAACGAGCCATCTCGTACTGCGAACGGTCGGAGGCCACCTGCAACTCCACATCTCGCGGATCAAGACTGGCAAGCAGCGTTTCCCTTCGCACAAAGTCGCCCTTTGAGACATCGCACGCAGCTATCTGACCCGAAATCTTAAAGGCGAGATTAACGGCATCATCGGCCGTAGCCATACCGGCAAAATCACGATTTATATACTCGGTGGGCATCACCTCGACAGTCTTTACCGACTGTACGACATTGCCACCACCGCCCCTTGCTACGCACGACGGCATCATCAGCAAGGCAAAGGCTGCAATTGGAATAGTTCTGTACATAAAAAAATTGACTTTCGGATAACCAAAAGTCAATTTTCATACCAAAAATATGGCTGTACCTATATCTGAATCTATTTATCTTATTCTGTCCAGCGAACGCACCAGCATCTCATCCTTAAATATTGCTCGTGCCGACAGATAGACCAGAACAAGCGACACCAGAGGGAAGACAATAGCGATACGGAAGCTCTGTGCGTGGAACTCCAGATCAGAGAACATTCTGTTGCTCAAATAGTAGTAGATAGCCATAAACGCTATTGAGCCGAGCAACATAACAATCTCAACGGCACACAAGCGAATCTGCAACAGACGCTTTTTATACATAAAGACTGTAACAATTGGAATGATTGCCGACAATGCAACCACAATGCCCATATACATTGTCGAGAACGATTGTTCGGCACTTTTGAGTTCAAAAGCATACAACTCAAACTCCTCAACGCCTGCCAGGAACGAAGCGAGAGGTGTGAAGATAGCAGTAGTCATAAGTGCGGCAACTGCCAACAGATATAATGATTGAATACGCTGTATCATAATTTTTTATCAATTTTATAATTATTACGGTCGGCAGAACGACGATTAATCAATTCGCCGATAAAGCCCGCCAGGAATAGTTGAACACCCAGAATGATAGCCAAAATAGCTATAAAGAAGAGTGGCTGGTCGGTAACGGCTCGCAGATATGTTCCGTTGAGCTGCTTTACTATCTTTGCGATGATAATCCACAACGCAGTACCTCCGCCGACTAAAAACATAATCGTTCCAAGACTACCGAAGAAGTACATCGGCGAACGGCCGAAATGCGACATAAACGACACGGTGATAAGGTCGAGATAACCCTTCACCATTCTCTCCATACCGAACTTCGAGACGCCATACTTGCGTTCCTGATGCTGAACAACCTTCTCGCCGATACGCTTGAATCCGGCGTGTTTGGCGAGGATAGGTATATAGCGGTGCATCTCGCCATAGACCTCAATGGACTTAACCACCTTGCGGCGATATGCCTTCAAGCCACAATTAAAGTCGTGCAGTTTGATACCCGACACTGCACGGGCTGTCCAGTTGAAGAATTTACTCGGAAAACGCTTTCCCGCAGGGTCGTAACGCTTCTTCTTCCAACCCGACACCAGATCGTAGCCTTCCTCCAAAATCATACGACGCATCTCGGGAATCTCGTCAGGCGAGTCCTGCAAATCGGCATCCATAGTAAACACCACCTCTCCCTGTGCCGCCTCAAAGCCACAGTAGAGAGCAGCCGACTTGCCATAGTTACGAGCAAAGCGGATACCACGCACCGAAGCATTGACCGCAGCAAGGCTCTCCACAACACTCCACGACTTATCTGATGAGCCGTCGTCAATCATAATCACCTCATACGAGAGGCGATTGGCCGTAGCCACGCGGTCTATCCACGCGACCAGTTCACCCAGCGACTCCTCCTCGTTGTAGAGTGGTACGACAACCGATATATCGAGTTTTTCTGCCATCTGTTTTCTCAAAAAACAATACTACTCCTCGTCATCCTCCTCTGTGTCGAACAAATCGGGCTCACGCTTAACGCCAATAGCGATAAAGAGGCCATAGAAGCCGGCTGTCAGCACTCCGCTGAAGATATTAGTCAGCAAGCTTGGCAGCGGAGAGAAGATCATCGAACGATACATCTCCATCATCTCATCCAGTTCGGCTCCGGAAATGCCGATCTGCGAAATAGCCATCAACATCTCATCGAAAGTCTTCTCAAACTGTGCGGGAAAGAGCCAATTTGTTGCCACAATCTGGTAAGCACCGGTAAGGATGCCCAAAAAGATACCTGATGCCAGCATAAAGACCAACGCCTGACCATAGGTAAAGCCCTCCTGCGAGAACAGAGAGGCACGACGGCGTGAATAGTAGAACAGCAGATAAATTGTAAGAACCATATTGGCAAGGCCCAGGATAAACGACAGTTTGGGCATCAGCATTGATAATGCCGAAAAGGCGATATTTACCAAACCGACAACCGCACCACAATGTGATGCATCACTCCAAAAAGTAGATTTTTTCATAATCTTATTGTTTTTAATTTTGCTTACATCTCTCACTCTCTGCACACAGCACAGAGATAGTATCATGCAAAGATAGTGATAATTTATCACAATACTCTATGATAAAAGGGAAAATTACACCACACTTATAGTTTTTCCGAGGCTTTATGGATAGACACAAAGCGTGCGGCATCCGACTACATCTCCTTGATAGACTCTATGCCGTTGCGGGAAATAGAGACGCGGAAACGCTTATAGTCGGTGCGGTCATCGTACTGATACTGCATAATGATATTGAGGAAATAGACCTTTTTACAATCTACCTTCTGCAACGAGTTGTCATCTTCGAGTTTATACAACGGCACATAAGGGTTATCCATCTTCTGGATATAATTGCTGATATTCAGACGGATAATATCGTTAATACCGTCGGTGTGATAGACGTTGTTCGCCACCAGTCTTTCTCTATCGATATGCACCCACTTACGATACAGCAACACCTTGTCGTCGTGGATTGAACTCTCGGCCGGCGTAATGGCCCCCTTATGACGCAGCTGCATAACCTCGACAGGGATATTCTCCTGTTGAAGGAAATCGACACCCTCCTTAATCCAGCCGACATTGTGGTCCTTGATACTGATTTTAGCCTTATTATCGAAATATTTACTACCCTTGCGGTGAGCAAAATAGTAACGAGCCAGCTCCTTTATACGGTCCTTGCCCATATAGCTGATGACAAGTACGATAAAGAACGGCCATGTAAGATTGCCAAATCGCTGCTGGAAATAGAAGCTGATAATCGTGGCAAAAATCATTGACAGACCCGCCGCAATGCTATAATATATCTGCTCCACCATCACGCCATCACGCTTCTTCGGCACACGCAGATAGAGAGCACTCTCAACATATTTTTTCAGTACGCCGTGCGAGTATATGAGGTTGCGATTCTCCAACGCATCCTCCTCCGACACCGACAGATAGCCCATCTTCACACGATAGTGCTGCTCATCACGCACCAAAGTTGCCAACGCAGCAATCTCCTTTTCGTAAATATCACCACTCTGCGAAAGGTGTCGCATCAGACGGAAGGTATATTGATTGAGCATATAGCTCATAAACTCGTCACCAAAGCCAAAACACGCCATCATCGGTCGGCTCACAGTCGGCGTATTTATCACATTTCGCAGGCTACGATACTCCGAGAGGATATGACGCAGATTCTTCACATACTCACCGCACAGGAACCTGACATCCTCACGGCGTTGCTCTTCGGTACATATATGCCCCACCTCTTCACGCATAGCACTCTTCACTATGGCCGAGAATATCTTTATCTGCGACTCATACTCTGCCACCGCTGTACGCGTAGGGTCAATCGAGAGAGCCTCAAAAGCCCTCTTCAAGTGTTGGAATGGCGTGGCATCACCCGATGCTATGTTACGCAACAGAAAGCGTGGCGTGATAAGGCGGATATTTGACTTTACATCACGATAGAAGTCCTCCTTGGAGTAGGTCGAGGAGGATATATCGAGGCTTGACGGAACAAAAATCCACATATATACCGAGAAGTCATTATGACGGGTTTTGCGACGGGTTACAAAACCCACCTTGAACTCGATAGAGAACTTGTCGTGTATTTTGGTTATTATATCAATCATAGCCTCAAAGCAAATTTACATTAAAAGAACAGACCCTCGGTATAGCCCAGCCAGCGGAGAACGGTCTCGCCCCAGAGAATAATCATCACCCAGCCGATAAGCATCATTGTTATACCATAGCGGAAGGTATCACTCCAGCTGTAATGGTTGGTGGTATAGAGCAGAGCCGCAGGCTTTGAGTTGAACGGCAATACATAGACATGCTCGATAAGCAGTGCTACGGGGAATGCAAGACTCATAATAGGATAGCCGAATTTCTGTGCCACACCGATAGCAATAGGAACAAAAATCAGGGCTCGCATAGTCTTCGACTGGAACAGTAGTGCCGAGAAGAGCATCATACCCGTAAGCAACAGATAGAGCACCCAGAAAGGAGTATCCTCAGTAACACCCAGACTATTGAACATCACATCGACCATACTCTTTGGCAGGGCCGTAGCATCAAGACCCGCACCTATGGCATAAGCACCGGCCGAGAAGAGCATCAGGTGCCAGGGGATATCCACATCGTTCCACTTAACAACACCCACACCCGGCAACAAAGCGATGACAGCACCGATAAATGCCACCGTGGTTGCATCTATGCCGTGAACCTTATCGGTTGCCCACATAGCCAGCACGCCGACAAAGATAGCGATAGACTTCCACTCCTCGACATTCATCTTGCCCATAGCATCAAGCTCCTCGCGAAGCTTTGCCAGACCACCCTCGATTTGAGGCTTACGCTGCTCCTTGGGAATAGGGAATATTATTCTCACACCGACAAACCAGCCGATGAAGAGCAGAATGATTGCCAACGGGAAGGCCGCTGCAAACCAGTCGCTGTAGCTTATAGAGGTGATACCCATAGCTCCACCGATAAGCGATGCTGCCAGAAGGTTAGCACCCGAACCGGTAAGGAAACCACTCGCACCTATATTTACCTGGAAGAGGTTTTGCAAAACGATATTGCGACCGAAGTTGTTACGATTGCCATTCGATGCACCATAAACAGCCGCCACAACCATAAAGATAGGCAACAGGATAGCCGCCTTGACAGTTGTAGCCGAGATAAATGCCGAAAGGACAACATTTATCACAAGGAAACTGAAAAATACGCCACTTGCCGAGTGACCGAACTTAATCACAAACCACAAGGCAAGGCGTTTTGCAGCCCGCGTTTTGACCAGCATCGAGGCAAGCACGAACGACAGGATATTGAGCCACATAACGGGGTGACCCAGCTGTGCAAAGGCCTCCTTCTGCGTGGTGACCTCCGTCAGTACCAGACCCAAAATAACAAGCAGGGCTGTCAAATAGTTAGGCACCGACTCGGTTATCCACAGGATGATAGCCGCCAGAAAGATAGCCAGCATAGCATAGTTGGCACGCGTAAAGTCATCAAAGCCGTTGTCGTTGATGAACTTCACGGCCTTCTTCACATTCTGTGCCGGAGCCGGTTGCTCAACGGTTACAGTACCGTCGGCATTTTCGGTAACTATCTCGGTAGGGATAAAATCACTCTCCTTTAAGTTGTCGATAAACGGAATATCCACAACCCAATAGACCAGTACAAAGGCCAAAATAGCCAGCGGTCCACCCAGACGTGCCATCCACTTCTCGAAAGAGGATTTCTCCATCTTGGGGAGTTTCTCGATTTTATAGTTGTTCATATCCAGCGGATCGAACTGTACCTCCTGCTTAATATCCTGCTCCATCGTCTATGATAAGTTAAATTTTTGTTTGAAAAGGGGTTGTCCGAGGGCAACCCCTTAATGATTGCTCCTATTTAACAGGATGCGAAAGTCTTAAAAGATGTAACTTTTGCTATTTCCAGTTTTTGTAAGGATTCTTCATGAGCATCGAGTTGTAATACTTCACATCGCCCGTAACCTCCTCGCCCAACCATGCAGGCTTAACGAAGGCCTCGTCCTCAGAAGAGAGCTCCACCTCGGCAACGGTCAAACCATCGTTATCACCATAGAACTCATCAACCTCGAAAGTATGCTCACCCGACTTAACCAAGTAACGAGTCTTGTCAATCACACCGGGCTCGCAGATAGCCAACAGCTGCTCTGCCTCCCCGGTGGGAATCTCCTTCTCCCACTCGAAACGGCTTGCACCACTCTGATTACCGATACCCTTGATTGTGATAAAGCCCTTATCGCCCTTAACTCTCACGCGAACGGTACGCTCGGGTACAGAGCTCAAATAGCCCTGAATGATGCGTGTCGATTTGCTGACCTCGGCCTTGAAATCGCCTGCCACCAAGAATTTTCTTTCAATCTCCTGTGCCATAGCTATTACTCGTTTGCCAAAGGCTTGTTAGACATTCCGATAACTCGCTTGATAGCCTGCAAGTAGTTGATATTCTCAACGCCCTCCAAACCAACATCGGCGATAGTCTTCTTGATATCCTCAATCTCGGTAGATTCAGAGTTGATTGTAACAACCTTCGCACCATTGATAAGCACATTACCTACCTCGCAGATAGTATCGTTCACCATATAGCCGAAACGCTGCTTGTGTACGCGTACTGCTGCCAAATCGGGGTTAGCCTCTACCATAGAGATAAACTCCTCATAGGTGTAGGTATCCTTTGTAAGCTCGGGCATCTCAACCATAAATGCGGGGAATACCTCCTCCTTCAACACCTGTGCAGAGATGGGGAACTCTCCCTTCATCAAAGGATTCCACTGCTCCAAACCATCGACGGTCTGAACATAGGTCTTGATATCCATCTTGCCGTCACGAATCTTTGTATTGTTGATATCATTTGTGCGAGAGATGATATAAATCTCGTCGCTATGACGCTCCCACACCTTCTCGGGTACGGGGGCAGACAAACGTGCCATACGCTTGTGTGCCTCGCAGAAGCACTGACCGAAAGAGCGGAACTCAAAACGAGGTTTTGAGATAGCGCCAATCTCCATTTTCTCTTTTGCCATTGTTGTATAAAATTATAAATAAATGTTTTCAGGAAGAAAGAGGCTGTCGCAATTATTCCGACAGCCTCGTATAATCAATTATGCCTCAGGCTCGTTCTCAATCACACCTGTTGATTCGCCATTGGCAGCACCCGGAGTAGGAACAGCATAAGCCCACTCACCTGTACCATTAGGAACGCGTGAGAAAGATGCACTCTTGTTCTCGGGAAGAGACTCCTCACCAAATGGATCAACATCGGCACCACGAACAAACTTATCAACAACAACGCCCTTATCGTTTACCAACTCGAACTTAACGCCCTTCTTTGCAGAAAGACCTGCGGTAAAACCATCAGCGTAATCGGTTGCGTCAGCACCCAAAACGATATAAGCATCAACAGCGATAGTTGTGTTCTCAGGAGCAACCCAAACAATATCGTACTTGCCGGCAACATCAGCAGCGTCGGCAGCATACTTACGGATTGTCCAGCCAGCCAGATTACCAGCAGCCTCACCGGCATTGTAAAGCTCGATGAACTTGTTGGCAGGGTTACCACCCCACTCAACCTTATTACCGCACAACTCGTTGAAGACAACCTTTGCCTCCTTTGCGGGCTCGGGAGCAGCACCATTACCTACCAAAGTGGGGTCTGCAACAGCACCCTCACCATTGTTCGCAGCACCGGGAGTAGCAGTAGGAGTAATCATAAATGCACCTGTACCATCGGGCAGACGGCTCCAAGAGCCCTTGTTGTTATCCAAACCCTGATCGCCCCAAGCAGAGCCCTTCTCGCCACGCTGGAATGTATCAAGTTTCGCACCACCCTTTGCCTCGGGAGCAAACAACTCAACGATAACTGACTTCTTTGCAGAGAAACCAGAAGAGAAACCATCGGGGGTAGAACCCTTTGCACCTACGATAGCAAAGCAGCCCTTCGCCTTAATTACCTGGCCCTTCTTACCAGTCCAAGAGAGCTCCTCATCCTTATTGATTGTCACACCTTCAAGGTCAATATCCTGTGTACCCTTGTTATAGATCTCGATAAACTTCTCGTTATCCTCACCTGCACCTGAAAGCTCGTTAAGTACAAGTTGTGTGTAATCGTAATTTACAACCACTTCGGGCTCCTTCTCGGGTACGAGTGCGTTGGGATCCAACTCATCCTTTACGCAGGCATTGAGAGCAACCAATGCCAATGCAGCAAATAATATCTTTTTCATAGTCGTATATTTTTTCGTATCAGTTAAACAATTAGAACGCTACCTGGAAACGCAAAGCGAGCATATTGTAATCTACACCACCCTTGCCAGTAGGAGCAACAACCTTTGAAGGAACCTTTGTGGGCTTGCCATTGAGGTCATAACCTACGTAGCTCTTACCCTTTGCATTTGCAAAACGGTCGTTGTTGTTGTGCTGGAAATTGAGCATAATCTTCACGTTCTTGATAGGATAGTAGTTCAAACCAACTGCCCAAGCCTCTGCTGAACCACCCAATATCTGTGACTCTGAAGTCTTGTTGTTGAAGAGCTTACCAGTATTGAAGTCGCAGAACTCATAACGAGCTGTGAGCTCCAGGTTACCCCACTTGTGCTCGCTTGTTGTACGAGTGTACTTCGCACCACCGGCATCGTAGTTCTGTGAACCACCAAAGAGAAGGAAGCCACCCTCTACATACCAACCCTGTGCCCACTGTGTGGGGAGGTCATTCACTGAACGGTCGAGATACATACCGCGAGCGATGAATGCAGACTCTACGCGAAGCTTGTTCCAGTGACCTGCCAACTCAACAGTCCATGCGATCTCGTGATCCAAACCCTTAACATCGTCAGTATCAAGATACTTCTTACGGTTGATGTTGGTTGAGTTACGAGAGCTGTAACGACCTACAAAGTAACCATCGGTTGAGGTAAGCTTGGGGTTACGATATGAGAACGCACCGCCAATGTGCAATGAAGCGTTGTCCATCTTGTGCAAGGGGCGGAATACAACCTTACCGGTGTATGAAAGACCCTCGTTGTAACCATAATCCTTGTTACCATCCTCCATAGCGGTCTGCTCCTCGGCACCCTTCAACTCGGGACCGAACACACCACCTGACAACCAGAACCAGCTGTGAGCATACTTAACATTCAAACCGAGGTGACGTGAAGGAGCCAAAGATGTTACCATAGGACGCTCCATAAACATCAAATAACGAGATGTGGTGTTACGGCTCAATGAGAAGTTCTCCTTGAAGTTACCGGCCTTGATCTCCAAGCCCTTAACGCCGTTGAATGCAAGGTAAGCATCCTTGATCTCGGGCATACCGCTTGTCCAGTCGGTATCAATCTCACCATACCAGTTCTTGTCAAGCTGTGCCTTTACGGCAAAACGAGCACGGCGGATACTCATACCATTACCGATGTGGCTGGTATTGTTCTTGCCGTCAATCTCCTTTGCACAAAAATCGGGAGCACCGAAGAAAACCGCAGCGTCAGCCTGAATACGAACATCAAACCACATCTTGTAGTTGGCATTCTTGTTCTGGAATACGAGGATACCATCCTGTACCGATGCCTGTACGGGCAAAGCCTCTACACTCTGGC
>JAFNXQ010000112.1 GCA_017383445.1 Alistipes sp. | reverse complement strand
GTAGAGATTAACAACAGCAACTATAAGTCATTGCGTTACAGCTCACACTACTACGATATCGCACACTGCTCGAAGGTCGTAAAGCCCGGAGCAAAGCGTATCAAGAGTTCGGGCTACACAGCCAACGGCTTGAGTTATGAGGCATTCCAGAACCCCGATGGTTCATTCGCTGTATTGGCTCTTAACAAGAGCGGCGAAGACATCCAGGTATCTTTCCAGGGCCCCAACAAGGGTTTCCGTTTCACTATTCCCGCTACATCAATTACTTCATTGCGTTGGAGTGAGAGTGAATAATAATATTTAACATTAAAAAACTACAGGTTATTATGAAAATTTTGAAATACATCGCACTCCCGCTTTTGGCCATTGCTACAATGGTGGGATGTCAGAAAGACCCCGAGTTGCAAATCACCGACAAGGGGCCTCAGATGACCGTTGAGTCGGTAAGCACAGAGGCTTATTTCGGTTCAAATATCTCGTTTGAGGTTACTATGAACGATGTTCTTCCCCTCTCTACATTGAAGGCACAGCTCTTCTTTGACGATGAGATGGTTGGAGAGACTGTTATCCGTACAAAGACCAATGGCACATATAGTGGTACTGTACTTGTTCCATTTGCTGCCAACATTCCTGATGGCCCTGCAAAGCTTGCTCTTGTAGGCCAGAACATTCAGTTCGGTTTGACCAGAATCGAGCAGCAGGTTGCGGTTTCACGTCCGCAGCCCGAGAAGATCTACCTTGTAATGGGCGAGGAGAAGCTTGAGATGGCACGTCAGGAGGGTTACCTCTACTCAGTGACAGCCGACTTCCCACAGAAGCCAAAGGGCTATTTCTGCACTGATGCTCTTGATGCAGAGGGTACTATTGCCACTTTCGGCTGGAAGAATGGTTCTGTTGTATGGGATTCTACTTCTGAGATTCCATTCAGCAACGCTGTTGCCGGCGAGTATGCTATCACATTTGATATGCTCTCATTCGAGGCTGCTCCATTCCTCAAGCTTATGTTTGGTGGCAAGGAGCTCGGCTTGGCAGAGGGTTCTGACTCACAGTACATAGCTGTTATGGCACTTTCAAAGGGTAAGACTTACGCTTTTGAGGGTCTGGATATCAGCTCTTGGACTGTTGATACCGACTGGTTCACTCGCAACGAGGATGGTTCATTGGCAGCTAACGTAATTGACGGTACATATAAGGTTATCGTTGATACAAATGCCGAGTATATTACAGCTATGACTTGCGACGCAAATGGTGTTGCAGCTATGTTCGACACAGCTACCGGTAATGGTGCTTTGTACCTCGTAGGTGAGGGCTTGGGTAAGCCTAATATGGCAGGTGCTCCGGGATGGGTTCCCGAGAAGGGCTTGTGCTTGGCTCCCGTAGCAGCAAACACTCATCAGATTACTGCTACTGCAGGTTTGAATATGCAGGCTGACAAGATCAACTTCAAGTTCTTCGGTCAGAACAATGGCTGGGGTCCTGTTGAGTTGAAGGGTGATATTCTCTCTTGCACAAGCGATTTGATTTTGGTTGGTCAGGGCGTTGACGGCTACGACTCTGGTAACGTATATCTCCAGGAGGGTAAGACATTCGAGCCCGGTGGTATCTATAAGTTTACATTGGTTTGGAATGGTGGCACTGGTACCTTCTCTGTTGAGAAGATTGGTCAGACAGAGCTTCCTAAGGAGGATTTGGCTATCAACGGCCAGACTTTGGAGCAGATTGATGCTTCTAACTATGCAGGTGTATTCGCTTTGAATCAGGGTGATGTATTGGTTCCAACAGGCTTTGGCGATATGTCTGCTTGGTGGGCTGATACCAACTACGTAAATGCAACAGCTTCTGGCTTGAAGTTCAAGCCCGTAAGCGGCAACTACAAGATTATGGTTAATACCGACGCCAAGACCGTATTCTTCAAGCGTGTAAATGCTGACGGTACTGACGCTACATTGGCTGACGATGGTACAGGTGCCATCTGGTTGATGGGTTGGGGTGTAGGTGCTCCTTCTTTGGACAACCAGTTAGGTTGGGATGCAGGTAAGGCATATTGTATGCCCGAGGTTGCTCCCGGTATCTATGAATTTATTGGTTATGCAGGTCCCGAGAAGGGTTCTGTAATCGGTCAGTACTTCCGTTACGACTATATCTCAATGAAGTACTTCCACCAGAACAACTGGGGCGGTGAGATGAAGTTGAGTGGTGATGAAAAGAACACAACCCTGAACTCTCTTCTCCTTAAGGATGCTGGCAACCTCGAGTTGGCTGACGGCGTTCAGTTGGAGAATGGCACAGAGAAGGCTTACATCCTCCGCATCGATGCTACTGCCGGTAAGAACAATGTAATCCTCTCATTTGAGGAGTATATTGAGGAGGGTATGGCAATCAACGGCAAGCTTTTGAATATGGTTGATGCCTCTAACTACGAAGGCATCTATGAGTTCAAGCAGGGCGATATGCTTATCCCCGCAGGCTTCGGCAACCTCGCTTCTTGGTGGGTTGATACCAACTATGTTAAGGCTACAGCAGCCGGTTTGCAGTTCCTGCCCGTTGACGGCACTTACAAGGTTATGGTCAATATCGACAAGAGCACTGTTCACTTCAAGCGTGTAAATGCTGATGGTTCTGACGCTACATTTGCTGACGATGGTACAGGTGCTATCTGGTTGATGGGCTGGGGCGTAGGTGCTCCTTCACAGGACTTCCAGTTCGGCTTTGAACCCGGTAAGGCATATTGTATGCCCGAGATTCAGAAGGGTGTATATGTAATGACAGGTTATGCTGGTCCCGAGGAGGAGTCTTCTTATGGCGACTACTTCCGTGCAGACTATATCTCAATGAAGTACTTCCACCAGAACGGTTGGGGCGGCGAGATGAAGTTGAGTGGCGATGAAAAGAACACAACTCTGGACTCTGCTCTTCTTAAAGATTCAGGCAACCTTGAGTTGGCTGACGGCGTTCAGTTGGAGGACGGCAGCATCTACCAGCTTATCATCGACGCTTCGGCTGGCAAGGGTAATGTTGTGGTTAAATTCACAAAGATGTAGTAACAGCTGGAAAAATTCCCTAAAAGACAATTAATGTCTATCTTTGTGGGGCGTGCTTTTATGACACGCCCCGCATTGCATAGAAAAAGATTAAACATTGAACTATGAAACTTGGAAGATTTTTACTTGCATCGACACTCTTTTTCATCGGATGCTCTTCAACGCCACGTCAGGCAGACCTCCCCGTCTATCTTAACGAGAATGAGCCTATTGAGGAGAGAATAGAAGATGCTTTGCAGCGAATGACCCTGCGAGAGAAGATTGATGTTATTCACGCACAGTCGAAGTTCTCATCGGCAGGTGTTGAACGCTTGGGCATACCCGAGGTATGGTGTACCGACGGCCCGCACGGCATTCGTCCCGAGGTTATGTGGGACGAGTGGGATCAGGCAAAATGGACAAACGACTCTTGTACCGCATTCCCCGCACTTACCTGTCTGGCAGCAACGTGGAATCCCGAGATGTCAGCCAGATATGGTATGGCTATCGGCGAGGAGGCTCGTTACCGCGAGAAGGATGTATTGCTCGGACCGGGTGTAAATATCTATCGTACGCCGATGAACGGCCGTAACTTTGAGTATATGGGCGAGGATCCGTTGCTCGCTTCGAAGATGGTTGTTCCTTACATTCAGAATGTACAGAAGAATGGCGTTGCAGCCTGCGTCAAGCACTTTGCCCTGAACAATCAGGAGATTGAACGTCACGGTGTGAATGTCGTTGTTGATGATCGTGCTCTGTATGAGATTTACCTGCCCGCATTCAAGGCAGCCGTACAGGAGGGTGGTGCCTGGGCTATTATGCCGGCATATAACCGCTATAAGGAGCAGCACTGCTGCCACAATCAGTATCTGTTGAACGACATCCTCAAAGGCGAGTGGGGCTTTGACGGCGTTACCATCTCTGACTGGGGAGGCGTACACGACACCAAGCAGGCAGCTCTGCACGGTCTGGATATGGAGTTCGGTTCTTGGACCAATGGTTTGAACTGGGGTGCAAGCAATGCCTACGATATGTATCACATGGCCGTTCCTTATATGAAAATGATTGAGAATGGCGAGCTTACAACAAAGGAGCTTGACGACAAGGTACGTCGCGTATTGCGTCTTATCTTCCGTACAGCTATGAATACCCGCAAGCCCTTCGGCTCGATGAATACCGAGGCTCACTTGCAGGCGGCTCGTGATATTGCCGGCGAGGGTATCGTATTGTTGAAGAACGAAGGCGATGTATTGCCCGTAAATCTTGACAACTGCAAGAATATTCTGGTTGTCGGCGAGAACGCTATCAAGATGATGACCGTAGGTGGTGGTTCTTCTTCACTCAAAGTGATGAAGGAGTACACTCCATTGGAGGGTATCATCAACTATGTAGGCGACAAGGCAAATGTTATCTACCAGCGTGGTTATGTGGGCGACGTGACAGGCGAGTACAATGGCGTTAAGTCGGGTCAGGATTTGAGTGAGAGCCGTACAGCCGAGCAGCTTATCGCTGACGCTGTGGCTGCTGCCGAGAAGGCCGATGTTGTTATATTCTTTGGTGGTCTGAACAAGAAAGAGGGTCAGGACTGCGAGGGCGTTGACCGTTCGGAGTATGCTCTGCCCTATGGTCAGAACGAGGTTATCGAGGCGTTGGCTGCGGCTAACAAGAATCTTGCTGTTGTGAATATCTCTGGTAATGCTGTTGCAATGCCATGGGTTGAGAAGGTGCCTTCTATTATGCAGGGCTGGTTCCTTGGCTCGGAGTCAGGTAATGCTCTTGCACAGGTTATCTTCGGCGAGGTAAATCCATCAGGACACCTCCCCTTCACATTCCCTGTTAAGTTGGAGGATAATTCAGCTCACTCTGTTGGCGAGTGGCCGGGTGCACGCGACGTACACTACACAGAGAGTATCTTCGTAGGTTATCGCTGGGCAGACAAGGAGCAGTTGAAGGCTTTGTTCCCCTTCGGACACGGTTTGAGCTATACCACATTTGAGATTGGCGAGCCCACAATGTCGAAGACATCATTGAAGGCCGGCGGTAAGATTACCATCAAGTGCGAGGTTCGTAACACTGGTAAGCGTGAGGGTGCCGAGGTTGTGCAGCTCTACATTGGCGACAAAGAGTCATCACTGCCGCGTCCCGTTAAGGAGCTCAAGGGCTTCCAGAAGCTACATCTGGCAGCTGGCGAGAGTGGCGTTGCCGAGTTCACCATCACAGAGGATGAGTTGAAGTTCTTTGACGACAAGAAGCACGAGTGGGTTGCCGAGGCAGGTGAGTTCACAGCCTACATAGCAACCTCTGCCGAGGATGTTCTCTACACACTGAATTTCACTCTTAAATAGTCATATTCAGACTCATAGAAGGCAGGCTCTTCCACCGCGAAGCAGCCTGCTTTTTTATGTTACGAGTACCTCTTTTCTCACTTTTTTATCCAAAAGCCATGGTGTTTCGCACTCCAATT
>JAFNXQ010000111.1 GCA_017383445.1 Alistipes sp. | reverse complement strand
GAAATAATAGTATGTGCGTAGATTATAAAATGGATATGGATATATACTCTTTTGGTCTATGGGGTGAACATCATAAAAAAACTTGGGCATGCAGAATTCAACAAACTCATTTTGCCGAATATCATCCACAAATCTTAAAAATGTTTCAGAGGGCGACAGTACATTCTTTATCACTATTTTATCTCGAGAATCTTCGAACGATTCCGTCTTGTGCTGCGCTATGGATGTTGAGGTTACTCCCAATGTAATAACCACAACAAATATTCTAACGATTAACCGACTTTTCATGGCTTATACTACAACTTATTAAATTCGGCACTCAATTTTAGAAATTCTTTCTCGTCAGTTTTGCAAAAATAGCCAATTCCAATACTGCAAGTTCTAACATAATTGCAAAAGTTTAATGGTTGATAATTGTAATAGTTGATTTATTGCTCTCTTTTACTCTCTAAATAGTCTTGATGCTGCCGCTTGATAACCTCCCGAATCGACGGTATGTCCACATTGTCATACTCTTCCATCATCTGCTTTTTCATCGCCTTGTAATCCTTGCCAAGCTGCTCGGCTGAACGCTTAATCACCTCATAGTACTTCAACGGAATATTATGCTCCTCGAAATACTTTTTGTCGGCCGTGAGAGATGTGTTCTCGTTCTCATCGATTGCAATTTGAGTAAACATCATCTCCTGAAAAGCATCTGCCAATTCAGTGTTGTGCATACACTCGTTGTTAAATACAGCACTCTGCAACTGAAACTCCTTCTCGCTGAGTTTGTAGAGTGTAAAAGCCAACAAAATAGCCAAAACGGCTGTCGTAATCTTAAAAATGTGTTTCATAATTGTATTTGTTTTAGTTGAGTTTTTTCCTGTTTCTCTTTGCCGTTTTCATATTACGCTTCACCCATCTGTCGAGTAGTTTCGGATTGCGGTCATATTTTGTCAGTCGTTCCAATCTTTTCGCCAGACGCTTCATATATTGCTCAATGCTAACGGCATAAGTCGGATATATCAGGCCGTCTGCTCCGCTGTAATAGCGCTCATTGTATGGCTTCGGGAACCCTTTGAGCCCCGGTGATTTCTTGCGGCTGATTGTGATAGAATCCGAGGCTACAATATTCACAGGCTTGCAGTCGCGTGCGAAATATTTAGCACCATCGAGAATATCAATCGTCTTGATATAGCTCTGATAATCAATAACCCATTCACCATCGGTGGTCTTAAATAATCTCGAATCAATCCACGCACCCGGTGATTGATACCCCCTCTCGGGCTCTTGCGAATGCTTGCATAAAACGCACATCTCCACCTTATCATTGGGCCAAACAGGAGGGTTAAATTCATCGTAAATACTAAATGTTATCTCGTCTTCGGGGCAGTTGCCATACAATGGTTTAATAATTTTTGCCTTCGTCAAAAAGTGATCTTTTGTAAATGTCAATACCACAAACGGCAGAGTGTGGTCTATGGTATCTTGTGAAAATGTACCTTCGGTCACGAGTTCTGGGGTCTCCACTTCGCCAATGAATACCAGCCAATCTTGCCTGATGTTTTGTTGATTTTGAGCACGCCCTATGGTAGTGTTGGTGGTTTGGGTTTGCGCTTGAGCTTGTGCTTGTGCTTGTGCTTGTGCCGAATAGGAGCAAGCTACGGTAGCCAAAATGGCTACTGCAATCTTTAGAATCTGTTTCATAATTGTATTTGTTTTTAGTCAGTAGGGTCTTACTCAAAGCGTATTGCTTCATAGAGTGCCTTTAGGTATTTCTGCTCCTGTGCTTTGCCTTCGGGCGTGGTGAGCAGGCTCACCTCGAGAACAACATGACCCTTCTTTAATACGATGCAGGTGTTATGTTTTAGATCGCCCCATCCCGGTCGGTCGAATGGTACATTAGCCACAAAACCCTCATCTGCATTAAGTTGGCGACACTCTCGGCGTGAGAAATATTGCTTCTCCGTAAGTTTTTTCTCCAATGTTGAATAGTACACCTGAACCGACTCTGCCGACTGCAACTCCTTTGGCAAAGCCCTGCCTGTGCCGTGAGGTATGGCAATCTTTTCGCCATTCTCCTCTGTTACCAAAAGGCGTTCGGTGCATCTAATCGGGTGATAATGCAACATATCCTGACGACCCTCCGATATCAATATACAGGTGTAACCCGCTCCGCGAGAATAGCCACTCTCCCACTTTTCGAAACCTTCGGGCAGAGTTAATTTTATGCCGTACTTGGCGGCATCTTCCACAAGGTCGTCGAAATAACCCCATGGAGTACGGATAAGTGTTTTGCCGTTGGCTTCGGCATTGTTGGCGGTTTGGGATTGCGCTTGTGTTTGAGCTTGAGCCGAATAGGAACAAGCTACGGTAGCCAGAATGGCTACTACAATCTTTAGAATCTGTTTCATAATCGTATTAGTTAATTGTTAGGGTAGGACAAATATAGAAAAAATCTGCGGAAATCCTCGGAAATGTGCAAAAAATGTTGGTTGGGACTGAAATATTTGGTTAAACGAAAAATTATACATACATTTGCACCACCAAAAACGGAAGTTATTCCGATTTGGTAGCGTTGATCCTGTAGCTCAGTCGGTAGAGCACAACACTTTTAATGTTGGGGTCCCGGGTTCGAGCCCCGGCGGGATCACGGAGGGGAGACCCTTGAACGACAGCCGAAGCAAAAATGCTTCGGTTGTTTTTTTATGCAGTCAAAGTGCGTGCAAACCCGCCTATATATGCCACAAAAAAAAGAGGAGCAGTAGTTGCCCCTCTTTGTGCTGGTGAATGCATCTTTATTGGAAAACGCCGCCAATCAGAATGCCCTTATAACTATCTACAAGAGTCTTCGCCATTACAAATGTACCATCCTCTTTTAGGTTGGGCATATTCGCCTCGGCGATAGCCATCAGCTCGTTTGCATCAAACATCACTCGCAATTTGCCGTCCTGCTTCGAAACCAATGTCGTGAAGATAGCCTTGTGGCTCTTATCCTCGACGGTGACGATAAGTGTGCCTGTCGGCTGAATGTATGAGTACCTTGCCAGAACACTCTTGCCATTGGTTGTAAATACGAGTGTACCATCGTTATTGATGTGCAGTTTGTCCTTTCCTGCCGCAAGACCAGCTTGTGCAGTAAGTGTGGAAATCTGCGACTTGGCCGATGCAATAGCCACCGATGCCAACGGGTCGTCGCCCGTATATTCGATATCGAGTTGCTCGAAAGTCCACTCTCCGACCAAATCCTTCTCGGTGGGGTATGAGGGCTTCGGAGCCTCCTCTTTCTGCTTTTCCGAAGTAGAGGTCAGTGCTCCGCCCAAACTCTTTAACAAATCACCCAGCGACTGAGCCTGTGCCGTAGTGCACAGAAAAGCGGCCGCCAATACTAAAATTACTCGCTTCATAACTATTTCGCAAATTCAAATCCCAATTTCACACTGTCGTATTTCTCTACAACGGCCATCAGCGGTGCCAGCTTTGCAGATTTTGAGCCCAGCGATACTAGAATCTTAACCAGCTTATCCACTGGGAAGACAATCTGTAACTTGTCGCCGTTCATATGCACATAGGCAGGAATAGAGCCGAGGTTGAGCAGGCCTTTGCCGTAGTTCAGCTGCAACTGCGATGTCTCGGCATTGAATGTATATGTGCCCGACAAAGTGCGGCTGCCAAATATTGATGTGAATGTGCCGTCAGTGTTGAACGTAAAGGCACAAGAGCCCTGTTTGATACCTACCTTCTGGTAATATGTCGCCAGCTGCTTCTGTATAGATGTCGTTACGGCCGAAGCTGCAAGCTCTGATGCTATATCCTCAGATGAGAGCTTGATGCCGGGCTGGTAGTAGTTCCAGGTGCCAATCATTCGTGCTGCGGTGAGCTTTCCTCCGGCAATCTCCTCGATAGCCGATGAGGCAACGCCTTTCAGTGCATCTACCCATTTCTGGGCCGATATCTGGTGGCAGCAGAAAAAGAGTGCCACCGCGAGTAAAATTATACGCTTCATATCTCTCCTTTTTATTTAAGTTAATCTAATCGCTATTCCAACTCCTCGCACTCCTTAATCCATAGTGCTGCCGAAGCATCCGATGGCATACGCCAGTCGGCACGGGCTGTCAGTGATATGGTGCCAACCTTCGGGCCGTCGGGCATTGCTGAACGCTTGAACTGCTGTGCAAAGAAGCGGCGGAAGAAGGTACGCATCCAATAGAGTATTGTTGCGTGCTCATATTTACCTTCAAACGCCTGATCGGCCAAAAATAGTATCTTGGCAGGCGAAAATCCCATTCTGACAAAGTTGTAAAGGAAGAAATCGTGCAACTCGTACGGGCCAACCAAATCTTCTGTTTTCTGACTTATCTGGCCATTTTCGTCGGTGGGCAGCAGCTCGGGGCTGACGGGCGTATTTACCACATCGTAGAGGGCCTCTTTTGCTTTGCCCTCTGCAAAGTTGTCGGCATACCAGCCCACCAGGTGACGGATGATGGTCTTAGGCACCGATGCATTGACTCCGTACATTGACATATGGTCGCCGTTGTAGGTAGCCCAGCCGAGAGCCAGCTCACTCATATCGCCTGTGCCGATAACGAGTCCGCCTTCCATATTAGCTACATCCATAAGAATCTGCGTGCGTTCGCGTGCCTGTGCATTCTCGTAGGTCACCGAACGGTCGCCGTCGGGCAGACCGATGTCGGTGAAGTGTTGACGACAAGCCGCCACAATAGATATCTCGCGAGAGGTAATGCCTAACTCCTCCATCAGCGTCAGGGCGTTATTGTAGGTGCGGTCGGTAGTACCAAAGCCAGGCATCGTAATACCAATGATGCCCTTTCTGTCAAGGCCCAACTTGTCGTAGGCATTGACCGTCACGAGCAGAGCGAGGGTAGAGTCCAAGCCTCCAGATATGCCTATGACGGTACTCTTGCATTTCGTGTGGACAAGGCGTTTTGCCAGACCGAGTGTCTGAATAGAGAAAATCTCCTCGCAACGTTTGTTCTTGTCTCTCTCGCTGCTGGGAACAAATGGCGTCGCATCAATCTTGCGGTCAAGAGTCTTTGATGGCGTAAGCTCCATCTCTATCTTGTTAATCACATAGTCGGGTGTGGGGTAGTCCGAGGTGTAGGTGTTGCTGCGGATGCGGCTGTTTTGCAGAGCCTCGACATCTACATCGGCAACAATTAGCCTCTCGCCAATCTCGAAACGCTTGCCTATGGCCAGCATAGAACCATCCTCGGCGATGAATGAGTTGCCTGCAAATACAACATCGGCGGATGACTCGCCAAAACCTGACGATACATAAACATAGGCCGTGTGAGTACGCATAGAGTGCTGGCTGACGATATGACGCAGGGTATCGTGCTTGCCGATGATTTCGGGCGAAGCAGAGAGGTTGAATATAACCTTTGCACCGCTCAACGCCTGCTGTGTTGATGGAGGTGAGGGTGTCCATACATCCTCGCATATCTCCACGCCAAAGCGTATGCCATTCAGCTCAAAGAGCTGGTCACGACCGAAGAATGCTCCTCTGTTGGCGAAGTTATCAATATATTCCGACTCGATGTTTCGTCCCGATGCAAACCACCTGTCCTCGGCGAACTCGCTGTAATTGGGCGTGTAGCACTTTGGCACAAGGCCGACAATCTCGCCCTGTGCAACAACGGCTGCACAGTTGTATATGGCATTGCCCACCATTACGGGCAGGCCAACAATGGCGATGATAGGAATGTCCATCGTAGCATCGGCAATCTTTCCCAGCGATGCCTCCGACTGCTGCAGCAATGTCGGATGCAGGAACAAATCACCGCAGGTGTATGATGTGATAGACAACTCCGGGAACGCAATGATACGTATGCCACGATCTGCGGCCTTGCGTATATTGTCAATTATGTGAGTTGTGTTAAAGTCGCAGTCCGCCACATTCAGCGATGGTATGCACGCTGCAACTTTCAGGTATCCGTACTTATTCATTTTGTGATAGTTGTGCGGTTTTAACTAAATCGTTACTTCGCCCAGAGTTGAGCAAGGTTAATTATTACATTCACAGCCTTCTGCATTGTCTGCAATGAGCAGTACTCAAACTTGCCGTGGAAGTTCATTCCGCCTGCGAAAATGTTTGGACAGGGCAGACCCATGAACGATAGTCGGGCTCCGTCTGTTCCGCCGCGAATAGGCTTTACGATAGGCTCTACATCGGCCATTCTCATAGCCTCCAAAGCCTTGTCGATGACGTGTGGATGCGGCTCTACCATTTTACGCATATTGTAATACTGGTCTTTGAGAGTCAAGGTCAGAACCTCCTTACCGTAACGCTTCTGCAACAAATCTACGCAACTCCAGATAAACACCTTCTTCTCCTCGAACTTCTCACTGTCGTGGTCGCGGATGATGTAGCTTATCTTTGCACTCTCCACCGAGCCGTTGATGCCTACGCAGTGATAGAAACCTTCATATCCGTCGGTGTATTCGGGTCGCTGATTGGCTGGCAGCAGAGCATTCAGTTCACACGCAACCTGCAATGCGTTAATCATCTTGTTCTTCGCATAACCGGGGTGTACGTTACGGCCCTGAATCTCTATGACAGCCGATGCAGCATTGAAATTCTCATACTCCAGCTCGCCCTCAAAGCTACCGTCCATAGTGTAGGCGAAGTCAGCACCAAAGGCCTTAACAT
Source organism: Alistipes sp. (assembly GCA_017383445.1). Classification (GTDB taxonomy): domain Bacteria; phylum Bacteroidota; class Bacteroidia; order Bacteroidales; family Rikenellaceae; genus Alistipes. The sequence goes on along the minus strand of JAFNXQ010000111.1, from coordinate 10,220 downwards.
CGAAGTAATCTACGCCACGACCAATCTCCTCGTCGGGTGTGAAGCCCAGGCGAATCTTGCCGTGCTTGATTTCGGGGTGCGACATCAGATACTCGGCAGCGGTCATAATCTCGGCACAGCCGGCCTTGTCGTCTGCACCCAGAAGGGTAGTGCCGTCGGTGTGAATTATGGTGTGGCCCTTGAAGCGGGTAAGCTCGGGAAAATCCTTTACCAGCATCGCGAGATTGCCATTGAGCTGTATGTCGCCACCGTCGTAATCCTCTATGACGTGAGGTTTGACATCTTTGCCACTCATATCGGGAGCGGTATCGACGTGCGAGATAAAACCTATCACGGGAGCATTCTCGTATCCTGCAGATGCGGGGATAGTTCCCATAGCGTAGCCATATTTATCAACCGTAACCTCTGTCATTCCGAGGCTACGCATCTCGTCGGCCAAATAGTTGAGCAGAACGAGCTGCTTGTCGGTTGAAGGGAATGTTGTGCTGTTCTCGTCCGACTGTGTGTCGAATGAAACATATTTCAAAAATCTATCTTTCAGTTCCATATCTATAATATTTATGTCGTTAGTTTTACTCCTCTTTCTTTGCTCGCATTGTATGCCAAGCCATATATACTGCAATCAAAATATACATCACAAGGCCAAGCCACTCTGCACCCTTCGATGCTGCCCAGTCGGTCATATACCACTCGGCTCCGGCAAACTTCAGCACGGCCGAGATAACACCCATCAGAGCACCTCCTGCAATAAAGCCCGAAGCGATAAGTGTACCTCTGTCGAAGCGAGCCTTATTCAGAGCCTCGTCCTTTGAACGGCTCGATACAAACCATGCAATCAAACCACCGACAACCAGCGGTGCGTTGAGATACATAGGGATAAACATACCCAAAGAGAATGCCAGTGCAGGTACGCCAATAGCTGTGAGTACCAATGCCAAAACAGCACCCATAAAGTAGAGTATCCATGGGGTAGAGCCACCCGTCATCAGAGGCTGAATAACTGCCGCCATAGCATTTGCCTGTGGAGCTACGAGTGCATTCTCGCCCGTAAAACCATAGGTGTCGTTCAGGACGAGCATCACACCCGCAACGGTGGCTGCCGATACAACCGTACCGAGGAACTTCCAGCCCTCCTGCTTGCGAGGCGTTGTTCCGAGCCAATAACCGATTTTAAGATCGGTGATGAAGCCTCCGGCCATTGACAGGGCTGTGCATACCACACCTCCGATAATCAATGCCGCGGTCATTCCGGCTGTTCCGTTAAGTCCGATGCTTACCAATACCAACGAGCTCAAAATAAGCGTCATAAGAGTCATTCCTGATACGGGGTTTGAGCCGACAATGGCGATAGCGTTGGCTGCAACCGTAGTGAACAGGAATGCTATGACGAAGACAATCAACAATGCGATAATACTCTGCATGGCGTTGCCCAGCAAACCGAAGTGGAAGAATACAAGGGTTGTAATCAACGCTGCAATGAGTATCGATAGAATAGTCTTCATCGGCAAATCTCGCTGTGTGCGTTCAACGACAGTCGCCTCGCCGCCCTTCTTGTTAGTGAGCTCACTTACTGCGAGTCCGACTGCCTGACGGATGATGCCTGCCTGACGGATAATGCCAATCAAACCCGCCATAGCAATACCGCCGATACCGATTGGACGGCCATAGTCGGTGAAGATTGACTCTGGGGTAAGTGCCGCTGCATCAGGCATAACCGAGCCGATAAGAGGCACGATCAAGAACCACACAAGGCACGAGCCGGCAGTGATGATGACAGCATATTTAAGACCGATGATATAACCCAGGCCCAATACGGCTGCACCTGTATTAATCGAAAATACCACCTTGAATTTATCGGCACACATCGCACCAAAGGCACAGATGCGTGTAGAAACAACCTCGGTCCAGGCACCAAAAGTGCTGATTGCAAAGTCGTAAAGACCGCCTATCAGACCGGCAACGGCAAGCAACTTCGCCTGACTGCCGCCTTTCTCGCCCGATACGAGTACCTCGGTTGTGGCGGTAGCTTCGGGGAAAGGATATTTGCCGTGCATCTCCTTGACGAAGTATTTTCTAAAAGGTATAAGCAGCACGATACCCAACACGCCTCCGAGCAATGACGATAGAAATATCTGATAGAATTGTGCTTCAAGCCCCAGAATGTAGAGTGCCGGCAGGGTAAAGATGGCTCCGGCGACAATCACGCCCGAAGATGCTCCGATTGACTGAATAATAACATTTTGACCGAGCATATTCTTCTTGCCGAGAGCTGTACCCATACCCACTGCTATAATAGCAATAGGAATAGCCGCCTCAAAGACCTGTCCGACCTTCAAACCCAAGAAGGCTGCGGCTGCCGAAAAAATTACAGCCATCAATACACCCATACCAACAGAGTAGGGTGTAACCTCTGCCGGAGTTGTGTTGGCCGGCATAAGAGGCTTGTACTCCTCGCCCGCTTTCAACTCGCGATAGGCGTTGTCGGGGAGTGAAATGTTTTGTTTTTTCTCTTCCATACTATCTGTTTTTTATTATCTATTTCGTTCGTATAAGAGGTTTAGATAAACTCCTCACCTCGGTCAAATTTTACGTCATCAATATATTTTTTGATACTCTGTTCCTCGCTGCGAGGGCATATCATCAACACATCGTCGGTATCGACTACAATGTAGTCACGCAGACCATTTATGACGGCTATCTTATTGTCTGGAACAGAGATGATTGAGCTGCGGGTATTGTAGGTGTAGCAACTCTTGTGTGACTTTGTGTTTGCATAGGCATCCTTCTGCGAGAGCTGATACATCGACCCCCATGTTCCTACGTCACTCCAGCCAAAATCACCGCAACGGACATATACATTGTCAGCCTTCTCCATGATGCCATAATCGATTGATATTGACTTACATTCAGTAAAAGCCTGCTCTATGGCATTCTGCTCGTTGGCGGTGCCTAAACTCGACTGAACCGCAGAGAACAGGGCGTGGTGTTCGGGCAGATGCTCCTCGAAGGCTTTTATAATGTTTTTGACACTCCATATAAATATGCCGGAATTCCAGAAAAACTCTCCGCACTCAACAAAGGTCTGAGCCAATTCGAGGTTGGGCTTCTCGGTGAAACACTTTACGCGACTTATCCTTTCATTATTCGATTTCTGAATATATCCGTAGCCTGTTTCGGGTCGGCTCGGTTTGATTCCGACGGTCATCAGTGCATTGTTGTCCCTTGCAAACGACAAACATTCGTTTACTATGTTGTGAAACTCTGTTTCGCTGAGTATGAGGTGGTCGGCGGGCGTTACAATCATCTCTGCGTCAGGATTTAACTTCTGCAACGAATATGCAGCATAGGCAATACATGGTGCGGTATTACGACCTATCGGCTCGCAGAGAATCTGGCTGTCATTCAGCTCCGGCAGGTGCTCTTTAATCAAGTCCTTGTATCGGCGATTGGATACTACGATGAAATTTTCAACAGGCACAAGTGGCAGAAATCTCTCAAAGGTCGCCCTGATGAACGATTTGCCTGTGCCGAGTATATCCAAAAACTGTTTAGGCTTTGCCTGGCGGCTTATGGGCCAAAAGCGAGTACCCACGCCACCTGCCATAATGATACAATATCTGTTACTTTTCATACCTTAATTAAAAAAGAATCTTTAAGAATTATACAAAGATAAAAAATAATTCGTATCTTTGCCAATTATTATAAGTAATAATTGCATAAAAGATGAAGATAAGACTCTTTACGATACCCAATATGCTCACTCTTGGCAATCTGCTGTGTGGCTCGGCGGCGGTAGTGGCGTTGCTTTTGCACTCGGATTATGAGTTGGCGTTTTGCCTGATAATAGCATCGGCTGTATGTGATTTCTTTGATGGCTTTACTGCACGTCTGTTGAAGAGCTCCTCTCCGCTGGGAGTTCAGCTTGATTCACTTGCCGATATGGTGTCGTTCGGATTGGTGCCATCGATGGCGCTCTTCTGTGTATATGATGCTTTGCCTCAAATGCTCAATATTGCTGATAATGTGGCAGAAATGATGCGTTACCTCACGTTCATTATAGTAGCCTTTTCGGCATTGCGTCTGGCTAAATTCAATATCGACGATACACAGCATGCCGAGTTCTGTGGATTGCCTACGCCTGCCAACGGATTGTTCTGCTTGTCGATTGCAATGCTCGCCGCATCGGGTGATTTGGCTCTTTCTCGCGAGGTGTTGCTCGTCGTGGCTGTGATTATGGCTGTGCTTCTGATTTCACCTATCAGAATGTTTGCATTGAAGTTCAAGGGCTTTGGCTGGCAGGGTAATGAGATTCGTTACATCTTCCTTTTGGCTTGTGTGGCGATTATTGCAGTGCTTACGCGTATGGCCATTCCGGCAATCATAGGACTTTATGTCGCTATCTCAACAATCCGATGGAGTGTGAATCGTAAAAAGGAGCAGGAGTGATAAAACGATGAAGAAGTTGTTGTACATAGCATTTTTGTTGGCAATGTCGGTTGTGATGTTGCCTACGGATGTGTTTGCACAGCTGGATGCATCAAAACTTGCACGAGCTCAGCGTAATGGTCAGAATCCGGCCCTCGGTGGTATGAATCCCTACGATGACCCTGCAATGAATGGCGAGCAGGCCGAGGGTGAAGACTCTACACAGGTTAAGCGTATCCGCAAACCTTTGGAGTCTTACTATTTTGACGACTCTATCCGTTCGCTGCCTAACTTTATGTGGACGGTGGATCGTGATATGAACGATGTGAAGATTGCTCCGCTGGATACTACGCTGATGAATTGGCGAATAGATTATCCCTATTTCGTTGATGGTCTGGGTGATATGACGATGGGTGGATTGGGCCAATCTACGCTTCCGTTCAACTATTTTGAACGCCCGAACTCTCCTGATTTTAAGTTTTCACAGCCATACGACTCTTACACCTATCGTATGGAGAATGTGCCGTTCTATAACTCCAAGACGCCATATCTCAACTTAACCTACCTGGAGTCGGGTCAGAAACGTTATCGTGAGGAGCATTTTGAGATTACAACGGCTCACAACGCATCGCCCTCGACGGGTTTCAATGTGAATTACAAGGCTCGCGGTACGCGTGGACTCTATGATTGGCAGAGTACGAAGAATCACAACCTTTCGGCAGCTTTCAACCATACGGGCAAGCGATATTCGGTACACGCAGCCTATGTGCATAACAAGATCAGCCAGCGTGAGAATGGTGGTGCAGTAGATTTGTGGACTATTACCGATCCAACCTTTGAGCATCCATCGGGCGTGCCAATGAAACTGGCGGAGGCAAAGGCTGAAAATTCATATCGCAACAATCTGTTTTTTATTAAACAGGCCTATGCGATTCCGTTTGTTCCAGTAACAGATTACGACTTCTCGGTAGCGAACCTTCCGGCGGTCTATGTTGGTCATATTTTTGAGTATAATTCGTGGACAAAACTTTACACCGATAAACGAGCTACATATACCGATGAACGAGGCGAAGTAGATAGTGAAGGAAACTATAAGGCTGTTGAAAAAGAGTATTACGAAAATTGGTATATCTCGCCCACAGCGACACGCGACTCAATCCGTGAGAGGGTCGTGTCGAACAAAGTGTTCGTAGAGGCACAGCCCTGGGATAGAAATGGTGCTGTGGGTCGCCTGGGTGGTGGTATAGGCGTTGATTTACACTATTATTCACATTTCGACTTCTCGTCTTATTTGGCTGGTGAATACAAAGTTGATAAGCGAACATCATGGTATGCCTATGGTGCTATAAATGGAAAAATCAGAAGAGCCGTTGATTGGGGTGCTGACATAAAGTACTACCCATCAGGATATAGAGGCGGAGATTTGTCGTTGAATGGTCATCTGGCCCTGACGGCACGTTTTCGCGGTCATCCCGTTATCTTGTCAGGACGATTCTCGCAGACGCGAATATCGCCATCGTATTGGCAGGAGAACCTATTCTCGAACCACTATGTGTGGTCCAACTCCTTCAAGAAGGAGGATGAAACTCGTATAGAAGTATCGTTAAAGATTCCGAGCTGGGCTTTGGAGCTCGGAGCTTGGCAGGGTGTGGTATCCAACAAAATTTACAATGGTGCCAACAGCCTTCCTGCACAGGAGTCGGAGGCGATAAGTCTTACAAGTTTGTATGCTCGTAAAGATTTCCGCATTGGCGGATTTCATCTTGACCACAGGGTATTGTTGCAATGGAGCACAAATCAAGAGGTCATCCCCGTACCATTATGCAGTGCGTACTTGTCTTACTACTTTGAATGTTGGTTGGAGAAGAAGCACGTTCTGCGTATGCAGGTCGGAATAGATGGGCGCTATAACACCGCGTTCTACGCACCATCGTATAATCCGGCTCTGTCAGCTTTCTATAATCAGCGTGATTATGAGGTTGGAGGTTATCCCTATCTGGATGCCTACATCATGTTTAAGTGGAAGCGAATGCGTATTTTTGCGAAATACCAGCACGCCAATATGGGCCTCTTTGGCAATGGCGAGTACATGACACTTGCGGGATATCCACAAAATCCCGGAATGTTTAAGTGGGGTGTTTCTTGGGGATTCTATGATTAGTGTGTTGTATTGTGCGGTATAAGCTGCCCGCAAAACAAACATATATGTCAAAGAAGAGTCTTATTTTATCGATTATTCTTTTGGTGTCAGCCTCATTTTGGGGCTCTGATGGCTTTGGTGAGAGATTGGCGTATGATATCGCCGACAAAGAGATTAGTGCTGCCGTAGCCAAGGACACAGCAGTAGATGCAATGAATGCGGCATTGCCATACACTATTTCAGAGTTTGATGGTGTTATGCGTCGCATTGGCAAGGAGGAGGGACAGGATTGGCTACTTTTGAGTGCCATCGCATATAGCGAGTCCCGATTTCAGGAGGACCTCGTATCGCGTCGTGGTGCAATAGGTCTGATGCAGATTATGCCCATTGTAGGAAAGCAGTTTAATGTGGCGAAGGAGGATATTGCCGACACGGAGACCAATATCCGTCTGGCAGGAAAGCTCCTCTCGAAGATTGAGAGTACATTGAAACTTGCTCCTTCTACCTCAAAGAGTGATCGTTTAAGTATTATTCTTGCCTGTTATAATGGCGGTATCGGCCACGTGTCAGATGCTCGTCGTTTGGCACGAAGCAATGGAGAGGATTACAACTCATGGAGTGTTGTAGCTCACTATCTCCAGCAGAAAGCTAACCCGGAAGTCTATGAGAGTGAAGTTGTACGTTACGGTAAATTCACGGGTAGCAAGCAGACCGAGGCTTATGTGAGAGAGGTGATGAAACGATACGAGATGTATCGTCGTATTGCCCAGGGTGCATAGCATTCACTGTTTAACCATAAGCAGCTATCGGGGTTGATGGCTGCTTTTTTTTGAGGAAAACCCAAATAAAATGATACTAATTATGACTAAAAAAACACTATTCTTGTTGTGTGCTGTGCTCTTCTCAACAGTCGGCATAGCTGCGGCTACCGAGCCGGAGACAAAAGGACAAACCATCTCTGTTGTAGATTTCGGAGCCAAGCCCGACGATGGTAAGGACGATACCCGTGCATTGCGTCGTGCTGCGGAGTATTGCCGAGAGAATGCGGGTACGACTCTCTATATGCCTGCCGGAGTATATCGTTTGCGTGATGCTGAGGCCGAGAGATTGGAGCAGGAGGTTATGTCTGGCAAGATGGGGCAGAATCCCGAGAGAACAATCTTCAAACCATACTATCCCTATGTCCGTGGCCTGGACTTCGAGGGTAGCGTATCAACAACCATCGACGCACGCGGTGCGGTGCTTATGTGCGAGGGTTGGATGGAGCCTCTCTCTATTGCGGGTAGTCAGGATTTTACCGTGCGAGGCCTTACTATCGACTATAAGCGTAAACCATTCTCGGAGGGTAGAGTATGTGCTATTGGCGAGAATACCTTCACCGTGAAGTTTGGCCCGGAACGTACTCTGACTATGGATACTCCATTCCCTCGCGTGATGTTGTGGGATAATAAGATTAGCGGAATATATCGTTCTCCCTTCTATTTTGCTCGTCAGGAGGTGCTGGAGGGTAACAAAGTGGTGTTCAAGGGCAAACTCCCCGAGTATATGATGGATGCTCCCGTTGCAACGCCTCACTCATTCCACTTCCGTCCCGCTATTCTGGTGTGGCGTTCAACAAATACTACGATTGAGAATGTGACAATTCATTCGCAGTGTGGTATGGGTATCGTGGGCTTCGATAGCCGCGATATAACCATCAAGGGCTTGAATATCATCCCCTCAGAGGGCTATACCTTCTCAACCAATACCGATGCTACACACTTCGCATGCTGCGAGGGTACAATCTCGTTTGATGGTTGTATGTTCCGTGGTCAGGGCGATGATGCAACAAATGTTCACGGCTATTATCACGACATTGCCTCAGTGGAGGATGGCTGGGCTACTCTTACCTTGAAGGCTCCTACCTATACTCATATCCAGGTGGCTGATGTTCCTCGCGTGGGCGATAAGATGGAGATTGTAAAGATTTCTACATTGGAGGTTGTCGGTGAGGCCGAGGTTGTGGATGTCCAGCACGAGGCTCCACAGGTTGATGTGAAGGTGCGTCTGAATTGCGACCTTCCGGAGAAGTTCGAGGAGTACTATCTGTTTAATGTCACCAAGTTGCCACGCCTTGAGTTCCGCCGTTCTACTGTATGGGGAAACCTGGCTCGCTGCGTATTGGCAAAGACCCGTGGTGTTGTTATCGAGGACAATATCTTCCGAGGCAGTACCGGTACAGCTATCCACGTCGGTGCCGAGTCAGTATGGAAGGAGGGTACTCACGCCAAGGATTTGGTTATCCAGCGTAATGTGATGGTGAATTGCGGCTTGGGTGCAGGTTGCCAGTATGGAGCAGCCGGTATTGCTGTCGTAATTGGCACCCCCGATACCGAGGGCACAACCCTGCACGATGGCGTGAAGATTATCGACAACACAATCATCGGCACGGGCGACACCACGACTTGTGGTATCTCTGTTCGCAATGCCAAGAATATCGAGGTGTTGCGTAACACGGTTGAAGGTTGTGGAAAGATGCTCGAAACACGCAGCGTTGAGAATCTGGTGGTAGAGTAGTGCTACTCGTTATAAACGAAAAATGCGGAGCAAAGACTCCGCATTTTTTTTGTTTGCCTATTGGACCCGAACACGCGAAAAAGGATTGTAAGGCTTTGAATGGCGAAGATGAAATATAGGGGACTCGACCGCCGCATTGTAAGCAGAAAATCGCAGATTACTTTGTTTATGCAGAGTCTGGTGAGTTTACTCATGAAGACTATGCACAAACAAAAAAAAGACAATCTGAAAAGATTGTCTTCTGCTTACCAAAATCTGCGGTGCGTAGGGGACTCGAACCCCTGACCCCGTGCGTGACAGGCACGTATTCTAACCAGCTGAACTAACGCACCATTGCTGATTGCGAGTGCAAATATAATACAAAAATCGTAAATCGCAATCAAATGTTGAAAAAAATATTATTCAAAAAACGAAAATTGCACACTGCCGTAGCTTTTCGTTTTAGTGAATCGCGGATGCTCGCTGAATTTCTGAGATTTGGAATGCTCAAAAATGAGAATACCGCCCTCGCGTAGCAGGTTGTTTGCAAATACCAGCTCGATGACCTGCTCGCTGCCTTCAAGGTCGTAGGGTGCATCGGAGAATATCAAATCAAACTGCTTGACACAACTTTTCAGATAGAGGAAAGTGTTTGCCTTTGTTGGGTGTATGGCCTTTAAACCAAACCCTTGTGCAGTGGTGCGAATAAAATTGTAATGCACGGCGTTTATCTCAACCGATGTAACCGATGCTGCACCTCGTGATGCAAACTCGTAGCTTATGGAGCCTGTGCCGGCAAATAGATCCAGTACTTCCAACCCTTCGAAATCGAGCATATTACCCAACACATTAAACAGGTTCTCCTTCGCAAAGTCTGTCGTAGGACGAGCTCGCAGATTCTTGGGTGGGGTAATGGTGCGACCTCCGCAACTACCGCTGATGATTCTCATTATATACCTTATATTATATTAATATCCTTACGACTCATTCGCCAGCCATGATTATGGACGGGTGGATGGATGCAGTGACTGAAGTGAGCGACATTACGGTATAAAATAAAGGAGGGGGAATCATGGGAAAGCGTCTGTCCGATAATCTGTCTTCTCTCTATATCGGTGCT
>JAFNXQ010000110.1 GCA_017383445.1 Alistipes sp. | reverse complement strand
TTAGTATGCCCTCGTAATGGTACATTGGGTCGCTCTGAAGTTTAGGGAACCATACAACTTCTTCTGAATATACTGTTTCGCCGTCAACAACAGCGGATACCTTACGGTCACTACCGCCTGCGTCAAAACCGATACGGCAACCGTCAAGGTGACGGCCAATAGGTGATGATGTCCGCAACTATATTTACATTCCCTCCAAACCTCCCTTTGTCAAAGGGAGGCTTCGTTGTTTTTTGCGTCTGAAAGGGACTCGTTCAGCTTGTGGTGCCTCGGCAGACTTGTCTATGGTCGGTTGTTGTTTGCTATGCAAATATTCGTGCTTGCTGTGCGATTGTGTCTGAAAAGAGATTTTCGCCACATCGCCCATCAATCCCGACAATCTTTGATTGCAACAACCTCCCTTCACTCTGCTCTCGGCTGCTGCCGCCGTTCGAGTTGCATTATTGAGTAGTTAGTTCAGCTTGTGGTGTCTTGGCAGAGTTGCATTATTGAGTAGCCCGTTCAGCTTGTGGCGGAGAGTTGAAGGGATAGAGTAATTTGGGCAGTTGTTTTTTGCGTCTGAAAGTCCCTTGTTCGGGTTCGAGTCTTGTCCTGGGCACAAACGATTATCACTCTTTGGGAGGGGAAATAATATATAATGATATATTATGACAATTTTCTGCGGGAAAATTCATATATTTGCAGCGGAATTTCAAATGGATAACAACTATTTACAAGATATGAATATCGAAACATTTATCTCGAACATCGTGGCCTCGTCGGTTGAGGCGTTGTATGGCAAGGTGGAGCCTTCGCAGTTGCAGATTCAGAAGACCCGCAAGGAGTTTGAGGGTGACTATACCCTCGTGACATTCCCATTGCTGAAAATGAGTCGCAAGTCGCCCGAGATGACCGCCACAGAGATTGGCGAGCACGTGGTGGCCAACAATCAGCAAATCAGCAGTTTCAATGTCATCAAGGGCTTCCTGAACCTCGTAATCTCGCCCGCGTTCTGGGCAGAACGATTTGCCGAGGTGGCCTCTGACGAGGAGTTCGGTCAGGCAGCACCTTCGGGTCGTACGATTATGATTGAGTACTCATCGCCCAACACCAACAAGCCACTTCACCTGGGTCATATCCGCAACAACCTTTTGGGTTACTCGGTGGCACAGATTCTCAAAGCCAACGGCCACAATGTCATCAAGGTAAATCTGGTGAATGACCGCGGTATTCACATCTGCAAGTCTATGCTCGCTTGGCAGCTCTATGGCGGTGGCGAGACCCCTGCGTCATCGGGTATGAAGGGCGACCACCTGGTAGGAAAGTACTATGTCGAGTTCGACAAGCACTACAAGGCCGAGGTTAAGGAGCTGGTTGCCGGAGGTATGTCGGAGGACGAGGCGAAGAAGCAGGCCCCCATTATGTTGAAGGCACAGGAGATGCTGCGTAAGTGGGAGGCGAAGGATGCTGAGGTATATGAGCTGTGGCAGACGATGAACGGCTGGGTATATGATGGCTTCGATGTGACCTACAAGGCTATGGGTGTCGATTTCGACAAGGTATATTACGAGTCGCAGACCTACCTTTTGGGTAAGTCACTCGTGCAGGATGGCTTGGACAAGGGCGTATTCTTCCGCAAGGAGGACAACTCTGTATGGATTGACTTGGAGGCAGACGGCTTGGATCAGAAACTCCTGTTGCGTGGTGACGGCACATCGGTATATATGACGCAGGACTTGGGTACAGCCCTGAGCCGCTTCGAGGAGAACAAACTCGACGATATGATCTATGTCGTGGGTAACGAGCAGAATTACCACTTCCAGGTGTTGAAGCTTGTCTTGAAGAAGCTCGGTTACGAGTGGAGTGACAATATCTACCACCTCTCATACGGTATGGTTGAGCTTCCCGAGGGTAAGATGAAGTCACGCGAGGGTACTGTTGTCGATGCCGACGATTTGATTGAGGATATGGTTGCAACGGCACGCGAGATGTCGGAGGAGCTGGGTAAGCTCGATGGCTGCACAAAGGAGGAGGCCGACGCGGTATGCACTATGGTCGGTCTGGGAGCTTTGAAGTACTTTATCCTGAAGGTGGACCCCAAGAAGACTATGTTGTTCGACCCCCGCGAGTCTATCGACTTCAACGGCAACACAGGTCCGTTCATCCAGTACACTCACGCCCGCATCTGCTCTATATTGCGTAAGGCCGACGAGGCAGGTATCGACTATAAGTCACACGGCTGCACCGAGCTACTCGGCGAGGAGATTGAGCTTATCAAGTCATTGGCCGACTTCCCCAATGTTGTGGCAGCGGCAGGCGAGAACTTTGCTCCGTCGATGATTGCGGCCTATGCCTACGACCTGGCAAAGACCTTCAACGGCTACTATCACGACCACTCAATCCTCCGCGAGGAGAACGAAGAGGTGCGTCGTATGCGATTGATGCTCTCGGCACAGATTGCACGCGTTATCAGCCGTGCCATGAAGTTGCTCGGCATAGATGTTCCACAGCGAATGTAATTTGCGAGGTATATTATAATGCAAATCGGGGTTTTCGTGAAGAAAACCCCGATTTGTTGTTTTGTCAGGAAACAGGACCTATCTTGTAAACAAAATTTTGCTGCTCTCAATCTGCTCGCCATCTAAATAGAATCGGCGGTCGATGTGAGTTTCTCCATCGAAAGGAGCTACAATCTTATTGTAAAGCGTTATGGTATTCGATGTGCCATCACCCCAATCAATTGTGATGTCAATGTTGTCGAAAAACTCATCTCCCGCAAATTCTCCTATCCATAACTCGCGTCTAACTTCGCTGCCTACTAATTTTAGGCCATAGAATGTCGGCATATACGCCCTGGTTGCCACCTCCTCATTGTTTAGGGTGTATATCTCTCCATTGTACAGCATCTTTATATCTGCAAGGGATAGGGCGTTAGGTGTTGAGCTGTTCAGTAAATCATTCCCTTCGGCATCGCATACCATGATAACAAATTGTATAGGATTGTAATCAACCAACCAATCGTTATAAGAAGGGTCATCCTCTCCGTTGCCGGGGATGTTGTTTCCTTCTCCATTTTCTACATTTTCTCCATTATAAGGAGGTATGATACTACCATTCTCGTTGTTTTTCTCGCAACCTAAAATGAGTAGCGAAAGGGCAATTCCCAATAAAAATACATTTTTTTTCATAGGCCAAATGTTTTTAGGGTTGTTTTTGTGCTGTCACTGCTGGTTGCAAAGTACGAAAAACAAACGATTTATGCAAAATTTGAGTAGGTAAATCAATGAGATTGATGAATTTATCAATCAACACTTAAAACAACTCCAGCTGTCCCTGGTCGTGATTGAACGACAGACGATGATAGGGTGTGAGCCCATATTGGCGTATGGCGAGGCGATGCTCCTTGGTGGGGTAACCTTTGTTACCTGCCCAGCCGTATTGTGGATACTCCTCGTGCAGACGCATCATATACTCGTCGCGATGGGTCTTGGCCAGTACCGATGCGGCGGCTATGTCGGCATATTTGCCGTCGCCTTTGACTATGCATTTGTAGGGTAGCCCGTTATGCGAAGTGAAGCGGTTGCCATCGATGGCGAGGAACTGCGGTGCGACCTTAAGGTTGGCGGCTGCGATGTTCATGCCCTCAATCGAGGCTTTCAGAATGTTTATCTCGTCGATGCGTGCCGCCGAAATCTCGGCTACGGCCCACGCCACAGCCTCCTTCTCGATAACCTCACGCAACAGGTTACGCTGTCGTTCGGTCATCTGCTTCGAGTCGTTGAGCAGCGGATGATGAAAGTCGGGCGGCAGAATCACCGCCGCCGCAAAGACACTGCCCGCCAGACATCCGCGTCCTGCCTCGTCGCAACCCGCCTCGATAAGCTCTGTTTGATAAGAATTTTCAAGCATAACATCACAAAGTTAGAAATATTTTGGTTGCTTCACTCCTTTTTTCTTAAATTTGTGACATAAAATATCGACCCCATGGCTCGCAAAGTTGTACAACATAGAATAGTGGATTTGACGCTGCTCCTGATAGTGGTGGCGATAGCCACGACTCTGCGTTCGGCTCTGTGGCCCACCGACAGTGAGGCTGTGGCGAATGTCGCAACGCCCATCGGCAGCGTGTTGCAGTCGTGGCAGGGACATATCCCCGTGTTGTCAGCCATCCTGTGGGCTTTCACAATGTGCTTCGTGGGTCTTGGTGTGGGGCGACTGGGTGTGCGTTACTCCCTCTACCCCGCCTATACGATTATGGGTATTCCAGTCTTCGCTGTTGTTGCGGCGTGTGTTGTCGGCAGTACCGAATATATGGTGCTGGCGGCTGCTGCCCTTGTGATGTATCTGGCGACCCGGTCGATGACGCGATTCATTATGCGTACCGAACGTTTTGGCGACCTCTCGCTGGCGATGTTCTACCTCGGTATGCTGCCGCTGATGCTGGCTCCCACGGCCCTGCTCTATGTGGCTTTGCCGCTGCTGGTGCTCTTCGTGCGTGCTTCGTGGCGTGATTTGGCAGTTGCTGTTGCCAGCCTTCTGCTGCCACTCTTCGCTATATGTTACTGGAACTGGTGTGCTGGCGGCAGTTTTATGGCCCCTGCCGATACGATATACTCCAACCTGCTCACCGTCAGCGAGTATCGTTTCTTCGAGTCGCTTAACTTCGTGACGATAATTCTCATAGGTGTCGTTATCGTGATGATAGCGTGTGCTGTGGCCCTGACCGTGTCGGACCGCTACTCCATCAAGAGCAAAACGAGGGTTGTGCTGCGTTTCAATTCTCTGCTTATGTGCGTGCTTATGGGTCTGTTTGCTCTGCCGAGTGCCACCTCTGCACTCTTCGTGCTTATAGCCTTCCCCGTGGCTGTTGTCGTGCCGCTGTTCTTCGTGCGTATGGGTGTCGGCTTTACCGAGACTCTCTACCGCCTGATGCTGCTTGCGGCGGCTGTCAATGTGGTGCTTCTGGCCTTTTAGCGTGATGCAGAGATAGTTGCACGGCGTGAAAAAGTGGTTTTCGTGGCAAAAATTTTGATTTTTGAATTTCATTGCATATCTTTGCACTC
>JAFNXQ010000109.1 GCA_017383445.1 Alistipes sp. | reverse complement strand
CACAAGACGCTGGGTATCACATTTATCTACGTCACACACGACCAGGAGGAGGCTCTTACATTGAGCGATACAATCGTTGTGATGAGCGAGGGTAAGGTGCAGCAGATTGGTACGCCTACCGACATCTATAACGAGCCTGCAAATGCCTTTGTGGCAGACTTTATCGGTGAGAGTAATATCCTCAATGGTAAGATGATTCGCGATAAGGTCGTGGAGTTTATGGGACAGGAGTTTGAGTGTGTCGATGAGGGTTTTGGCGAGAATGTAGCTGTTGACGTGGTCATCCGCCCCGAGGATGTATATATTATGGCACAAACCGATTCGGGACAGTTTGATGGTGTGGTGCAGTCTTGTATATTCAAGGGCGTGCATTACGAGATGACGGTTCTTACTCCTAATGGCTACGAGATAATGATTCAGGACTACAACGCCTTTGAGGTGGGGCAGACTGTCAGTATGATTATCAAGCCTTCGGACATTCACGTTATGCAGAAGGAACGCGTATGCAACTCCTTTGAAGGCACTATGGTTGATTCTACTCACGTGGAGATTCTCGGCACATCGTTCGTCTGCAACGAAATGGCTGGCATTGAAGGCGGTGAGAAGGTTATTGCAGAGGTTGATTTCGATAAGGTTGAATTAATGGATAATAAGGAGGATGGAACCCTGGTGGGCGATGTTCGCTTCATTCTCTATAAGGGTGATCACTACCACCTGACGGTTCGTACCGAAAACGACGATAACATCTATGTCGATACTCACGATGTGTGGGACGACAGAGATATAGTCGGCATTCGTATTCAGCCCGATGATATCCGTATTAAAAGAGTGTAACGGCTTAACAATTAGTAAGTGATGAAGTGGTTGTTTAAGTTGTTTATGAAACGCAGCAGCTGGAGTTTGCCATACTTTATTTTCCTGCTGGTGTTTGTTGTATTGCCACTTATCTTGATTGGTATCTACGCCTTTCAGGATGAGGCGGGACGATTTACCTTCGATAATTTCTCGAAGTTTATCTCTAATCCCGAGGCGGCCAACACATTTGTCTATTCTATTGGTATCGCTATCATTACCACCATTCTGTGCATCGTGTTGGGATATCCCGCGGCCTACATTTTGAGTAACAGGTCGTTGTGCCGATCAAGAGTGATGGTTGTGCTGTTCATACTGCCTATGTGGATCAATATCCTGGTCCGCACACTGGCTACGGTGGCTCTATTTGATTTTATGCATTTGCCGTTAGGTGAGGGAGCCTTGATTTTCGGTATGGTGTATAACTTCCTGCCATTTATGATTTACCCCATCTACAACACTATGTCAAAGATGGATCACAGTTACATCGAGGCTGCACAGGACTTGGGTGCTAACCCCCTGACGGTCTTTTTGAAGGTCGTATTGCCTCTCTCTATGCCGGGCGTTATGTCGGGTATTATGATGGTCTTTATGCCTACAATATCTACCTTCGCCATTGCCGAGCTGCTGACGATGAACAACATCAAGTTGTTTGGTACAACCATTCAGGAGAATATCAACAATGGTATGTGGAACTATGGTGCGGCTTTGTCGCTTATTATGCTTGTAATAATCTTTGCTACCGACCTTTTCAGTGATAATGAAGAGGATAGAGCATCTAACGAGGGAGGAATTATCTGATGAAGAAGTTTTTGGCTCAATCATATTTGTGGCTGCTGTTGGCACTGCTGTATGCACCGATTGTCATCATCGGTATCTTCTCTTTCACCGAGGCGAAGGTGCTGGGTAACTGGACGGGATTCTCTACAAAACTATATACCTCGCTGTTTCAGAGCGGAGCACATCACTCGCTGGTACACGCTATTGAGAATACGCTGATAATTGCCCTTATCTCTGCTGCTGTATCTACTTTGCTGGGTAGTGTGGCCGCTATTGGTATTGATCGCTTGCGTGGTCATAAGAAGACTATGATAAATACGCTGAATAATATCCCGATGCTCAACCCCGACATCATTACGGGTATCTCACTGTTCCTGTTATTTGTCAGCCTGGGCATCTCGCAGGGTTATACAACCGTTATTCTGGCCCATATCACATTCTGCACGCCCTATGTTGTGCTGTGTGTTCTGCCGCGTTTGCAGCAGATGAATCCCAATATCTTTGAGGCGGCACTGGACCTGGGTGCCACACCTTTTCAAGCACTGTGTAAAGTGCTTATTCCGGAGATTAAACCTGGTATGATCAGCGGTTTTATCCTGGCATTCACTTTGTCGATTGATGACTTTGCCGTTACGATTTTCACTATCGGAACAGAGGGCCTGGAGACTCTTTCGACCTACATCTATGCTGATGCACGCAAGGGCGGTCTTACTCCTGAGCTGCGTCCGCTTTCGACAATTATTTTTGCAACTGTGCTGTTGCTGCTCGTCGTGATAAATATCCGTGCCGAGCGTAACCGCCGTAAGGAGGAGAGTGTGCGATGAAGAGATTTTATTTCATAGTAGAGATTGTTGTGGCTGTGTGCTTTGCCTTGCTGGCTTTGACAGGCTGCGGGGTAGATGATAGTCGTAAGGAGATATTGAAGGTCTATAATTGGGCCGACTATATCGATGAATCCCTGCTTACGGAGTTTGAGGAGTGGTACTTCGAGCAGACCGGCGAGAAGGTAGAGGTTGTGTATCAACTGTTTGACATCAACGAGGTCATGCTTGCCAAGATTGAACGCGGTAAAGAGGATTTCGATGTCGTTTGCCCTTCGGAGTATATCATCGAACGTATGTTGCGAAATGATTTGCTCTTGCCGATAAACAAGGATTTTGGCTCTACGCCCAGCTATCTGGGTAATGTGTCACCCTACATCCACGAGGTGTTTAACAAGATTGACGGCAGTGGTAAGGATGCCAATGACTATGCTGTCGGCTATATGTGGGGTACTACGGGTTTTCTGTATAATCCGAAGTATGTTGCTCGCGAGGAGGTGAGTACGTGGAGTGCTTTGTGGAATCCCAAGTTCTCAAAGAAACTGCTTATAAAGGATGCCTTCCGTGATGTATATTGTCCGTTGCTCATCTATGCCAAGCAGGAGGAGCTGGCATCGGGCGAGGTGACGCTCGATTCGCTGATGTACGACTCGTCGGATGAGTCTATTGCCTTGGTCGAGGCTCTGTTGAAAAAGGCAAAACCCTATGTTGCCGGCTGGGAGGCAGACTTCGGAAAGGAGATTATGACCAAGGAGAAGGCGTGGCTGAATCTCTCGTGGAGTGGTGATGCTGTGTGGGCTATCGACGAAGCGGAAGCTGTTGGCGTGGAGTTGGATTACGTCGTTCCCGAAGAGGGTAGTATTGTTTGGTTTGACGGCTGGGTTATCCCAAAATATGCCAAGAACCCGAAGGCGGCAGCCTACTTCATCAACTTTATGTGTATGCCCGAGAATGCTATCCGTAATATGGATGAGATTGTCTATGTGAGTGTTATCGGCACACCCGAGGTTATGGAATATATGTCGGAGTCGGCTGTTGAGTCTGGCTTTGAGGATGCTCTCAATGTGGAATATTTCTTTGGAGAGGGAGCTGATAGCGTGGTTATCAACCCGGCATTGTATCCCGACAAGAGTGTTATAGATCGTTGTGCTATGATGCACGATAGTGGCCAGCGTACGGTTAATCTGCTGGAGATGTGGTCGAGGGTTAAGGGCGATAACCTCAACAACGGAATGGTTATCTTTATCCTTGTGGTTTTCGGAGTGCTGCTCGTTGTGGGTATTGCTCGTAAGATACGCCGTCGTCGCCAACGTCAGCGTCGCTGGTAATAGCAAATAGAAAAGGCTTGGAATTATTCCAAGCCTTTTTTTTATCTTGTTGAGTATCCTCTCAACTCCTTTGCGAGGACTTTTTCTTTGCCTCCGAGTAACTTATCTACCAAGGCGTGAAACTCTGCGGAGTGGTTGTGATACACTGTGTGACAGAGCTCGTGGATGATGACATAGTCGCGAAGGTGAGGAGGCAGAGTCATCAGAAACAGACTCAATGAAATATTGTTCTGTGCTGTGCAGGAGCCCCATTTTGAACGGGTAGCACGAATCGTTACCTTCCCATATCGTAAACCAAAATTCCGAGCCAACTCCTCGGTGCGGACCGGAAGACAGGCTTTGGCCTCGGCTCGCAGCCGTTCAATATCCTCCGCTGATAATGAGGGTTGTACGGGCCGTGCGGCATATTTCGCTTTGGCATGCAATATCCACTCTCGCTTACTCTCCAAAAACTCCAACGCCCTACGTTGTGAAACATAGGGCGGAAAAGATAGCCGCACCTCGCCAGAAGGTCTTACGCTGAGTGTTATGCGTCGCGAACGGCGAGTGCGTGATATGGTTATGTTACCAAACGTGGGGTGGTGGTATAGCGACTTCATTCTAATCGCCTATGCGTTGGCGAACAACTTCAAAGAGCATCACAGCGGCCGCTGCCGACACGTTCAGCGACTCGATAGAGCCAATCAGCGGAATAGCCACCTGCTCGTTGCATAGCTTCAGAACCTCCTTCGAGATACCTGTATCCTCGGCACCCATCACAATTACTGTGGGCTGGCGCAGGTCGGCATCATAGATGAGTTTGCGGCTCTTCTCCGTTGCCGCAACAATCTGATAACCTTCGGCTTGCAGAGCCTTCAATGTGTTGCGGATAGAGCCTACACGACATACGGGAATACGATTTAATGCTCCGGCCGAAGAACGCATAGCTTCCGAGTTTACGGGAGCAGAGTTTTTCAGCGGTGTGATGAGTCCGTGAGCTCCGGCACACTCTGCCGAACGGGCAATAGCACCGAAGTTTCGCACGTCGGTTACGCCGTCAAACAACACAATAAGAGGTGTCTCATCTTCGGGAACACGTTCGATGATGTCGCCAAGTTCGACATACTCGATAGGAGCTATCTGTGCCACTACGCCCTGATGATTGAGGCGAGTGAGGCGGTTCAGCTTCTCCACAGGCACCTCCTGAATACGCACGCGGTGACGGAAAGCCAGGTCGCGTAACTCGGTCATCAACTGACCCTCGGCACCCTTGCGAATGTAGAGTTTCTCGATTTGTTTTCCCGATTGTATCGCCTCGGCTACGGGACGAATACCGAATACTATATTTTTATTCTCCATCGTTTTTTTGGATTTTTAATTTTCTTCAATCAGTTCCAGCTCATAGCATGCTTTCTCCCACTCGTGCATTTGCTTGTCATAGCGTGCTTTAAGCTCGTTATACGCCGCATAGTCAGCCTCGTTGTACTCAGTAGCAGAGGCGAACTTTTCGTCATAAGAGGCAATCTGCTGCTCAATAGAGGCCAGCTCTGCCTCAATGCTCTCTATTGTCTTGCGAATCTTACGCATCTGCTTCTCCTGCTCTTTGCGTTGCTCGTAGGAGAGCTTGCCCGATGAGGGTGTGGTAGCGGATGTTGTAGAGGTGGGCTTATCTTTGCGTTCCAGCTCCTGCAACGACTCCAACTTGCGTTTTTCAAGGAAATAGTATATTCCGCCAAGGTACTCCTTGACTCCTCCATCGCGGAATTCGTAGATTCGGTCCACCATACCATCGAGGAAATCTCGGTCGTGCGACACCACTATCACCGTGCCGTCATACTTCTGTATAGCACGTTTCAGGATATCCTTCGAACGCATATCCATATGGTTGGTAGGCTCATCGAGAACGAGCAGGTTGTAAGGCTCCAGCATCAGACGAGCCATAGCCAGACGACTACGTTCACCACCCGATAGTACCTTCACCTTCTTGTCGATATCCTCGCCGCGGAACAGGAACGCACCCAAAATATCTCGCAGACGAGTACGGATATCGCCTACGGCAACTCTGTCCAGTGTGTCGAATACGGTGAACTCGCCATCCATTAGGTCGTCCTGATTCTGGGCGTAGTAACCAATATTTACATTTGCTCCAATTTTTATACTGCCCTCGGTTGCCTCCAATTCGCCGATAATCATACGGGCCATAGTGGTCTTTCCTTCTCCATTGCGACCTACAAGGGCAATCTTCTGACCGCGTTCGATGGTGAACTCCGCTCCCGAGAAGATATGCTTCTCGCCAAATGACTTGCCGACCTCCTTAATTTCTGCAACAATCTGTCCGGAACGGGGTGCGGGCGGAAACTTGATGTTCAGCGTTGCCAAATCCTCCTCCTCAACCTCTATGCGGTCCAGGCGTTCCAGTTGTTTGATACGCGACTGTACCTGATTGCTCTTGGTGGGCTTGTAGCGGAATTTTTCAATAAACTCTTCGGTCTTCTCGATAAGCTTCTGCTGATTTTCGTAAGCGGCCAACTGCTGCTGACGACGTTCGGCACGCAACTCAACAAACTTTGAATAGGGCACCTTGTAATCGTAGATATGTCCCAGCGAAAGCTCTATGGTGCGTGTGGTGACATTATCCAGAAATGCACGGTCGTGCGAAATCAAAAGCACTGCTCCGTTGTATGTACGCAGATACTCCTCCAGCCACTGAATACTCTCGATGTCAAGGTGGTTGGTCGGCTCATCAAGCAAAAATATAGATGGTCGTCGTAACAGTAACTTTGCCAGCTCGATACGCATACGCCAACCTCCCGAAAACTCACTCGTTGCACGACCGAAATCCTCTCTCTTGAAACCGAGGCCGAGAAGCGTCTTCTCGATGTCGGCTTCGCGTGTATCTCCACCCAGAATATGGTAGTGGTCCTGTGCGTCGTTCAGGCGATGGAGTAGCGTAGCGTACTCCTCTGATTCGTAATCGGTACGTTCTGCTATCTCCGAGGTGAGAGATGCTATCTCTGCTTCCAGACGCAACACCTCATCAAAGGCTTTTTCGGTCTCGGCCTTCAAGGTCGTGGTATCGGCCACTCGCATCTGCTGTGGCAGGTAGCCAATGGAACACTCTCCATTTATCGTAACAGCACCCTCGGTGGGTTGCTGCTCGCCTGTGATGATGCGTAAAAGGGTGGTCTTGCCAGCTCCGTTTTTACCGACAAGACCTATGCGATCCTTCTCGTTTATGAGAAATGATATATTGTCAAAAAGCGTCCAGCCTCCATAGCTGACCGTAAGGTTATCTAATGAAATCACTCTACTCTGCGTTAATCATATTTATAATCTCGGCTTCGGGGTCTGCTGCTCCAAATACAGCACTTCCTGCGACCAGAGCCTCGGCTCCTGCATTAAAGAGCAGAGCCGCATTCTTTGACGAGATGCCTCCATCTACTTCGATGATGGTATCCAGACCCATCTCCTGCTTCATGGCTGTCAGCTCCTCGCACTTGCCGATAGAGTTGGGCATGAACGACTGTCCACCAAAGCCAGGCTCAACACTCATCACAAGTATCAAGTCGAGCTGAGGAAGCCACTCTCGCAGAACCGATGCCGGCGTTGCGGGCTTTATCGAGATACCCACCTTTGCCCCTGCCTCGCGAGTGAGGTCGATGCACTTCTGAATGTCGGTGGTCGCCTCGTAGTGAAACGTAACATAGTCAGCTCCTGCCTCGGCAAAACGAGCAACATATTTCTCCGGCTCAACAATCATCAAGTGCACGTCCAGAACCTTTTTTGTGGCTTTGCGAATAGGTTTCATTACGGGAAAACCAAATGATATGTTAGGCACGAATACGCCATCCATAACATCTATGTGTACCCACTCTGCCGCACTGCGGTCAATCATAAGAGTATCGCGTTCTAGATTGCCGAAATCGGCTGATAGCATTGATGGAGAGATAATACGTCGCATTGTATTGTTTTTTTATGTTTTCAAAGGCAAAGATACTAAATAGTGGTCAATTTCTACAAAAATATACCTGATAAGTTGTCTCTGCTATGTTTTATTTTGCTTGTGTGTCAAAAAGTACTATATTTGCGATGTTAAAAGAAGATAAAAATAGAGAAGATGAAGAAGTTTGTTTTAGTAATTATTGCATTGTTGGCAACAACAGTTATTTCTGCACAGGAGTTTCGCTGGGGACCTACTGCATCGGTCAATATGTCGTGGCTGCGAGGTGTCGGTGCAGGTGTTGTATCGTCTGATTGTTATGTCGGTTTTCAGGCCGGTATAAAGGCAGAGAGAGATTGTACCGATATTATAGCAAAAGGATTTTACCTCGATGGCAAATTCTTATATACGCTTAAAGGTGCGTCGTGGTCGGGCGTTCATAACAACTTGGGTTATCTGGAGCTCCCGGTTAATCTTGGTTATCGTTTTAATCTCTCTGACGGTGTCTCTCTGATGGCAGGCCTTGGCCCTTATGTGGGTTTGGGAATATTGGGAAAGACCGTTACAAAAGTGGATGATACCAAGGTTAAAACAGATATTTTTGGTCAGGCTTTGAAGCGTTTTGATTTCGGCTTGAACTATAACCTCGGTGTTGAGCTGTGGAATAAGTGGCAGTTCTTTGTGGGCTTCGATCAGGGACTTGTAAATATTGCAAAAACTGAACCTGATGTTGTTGCCAGTCCTAAATATCGTCTGAAGAATATCTATATAGGTACGGCTTTCTTGTTCTAAACGATTGCTGATTGAGCCGAAGATGCTCACAAATTCAAGAAAAGATGCGAGGATAAATTCTCGCATCTTTTTTGCATAATATCGGGTGAAATATTAAAAAATACTGATATTATGAAAAAGTTTTTACCCTTATTGGTTATTGCAGTAATAACCTCTTCGATGGTCTCTGCACAAACACTGCGTTACGGTATTGTCGGAGCCGCAAATTTCAGCACCTATTCAATGGATGCTATCGGTTTTGATATCAGCACCGATTCGCGAGTAGGCTTTAAGGCTGGTTTTCGTATGGAGATGGATGCCTCGTTCCTTTTGCGTGGACTCTATTTTGATACCGAGGCCACATT